>NZ_SFBZ01000019.1:0-4607 GCF_007095495.1 Microcystis sp. M_QC_C_20170808_M9Col
CGAAAACAAACGATAGAAACAATAATGGGAGGGACTTTCAGTTAATTATTTATTAGTAGTTGATAATCTTCAAAAATGTTGCTGTACAAGGATCGACTTAAGACTTTTGCAAGAGGTCTATTATTCAAGGACTTCTTCAATAGAATCCCCTGCTGCCAAAAATTCCATAACTGTTTGCACCGGAATTCGGGTTCCAGCTATAACAGGTCTTCCATTACAAATATCTGGATGGATATGGATACGACTTTCCATTAAGGTTTTGTTACCTCTTTGATGACCTTAAGTAAACTTATTATATCCTTTCATGGTAGTAGGTGAGGATGTTGGGTTTCCTTAAAATCGATCGCTGCAGCGGTAGGAATTGCATTAAGGAACGAACCCTACCAGAATCTACTCATCCGCCGCAACTGCGTCTTAGAAGGTGATAAGCTAAAAGGGTTCTTCGGTTTGTCTTATGCAACGGAAAGGATTATAAGAGATGAAACCCTTATATAGAAAGATATTTGGCGATTTTTGTCAATTGTTTTTGATCTAGAGCGAACTAATCAATTAAATCTCTTGCCAGATAAGGATTTAGTCGATTTATGCCCCCCTATCGGACCATAACAAGTAACGAAGAGCCGCTAAAAGTTTAGAGAAAGCCAAAACTTTGACTCGAAATCCTTTACTAATTCTATCTAATTTTGTCTTTATAAATATCTTCAATGCAAACCACATTTCATGGAAGAACAAGTTCCAAAAATACCCGTGCTGTGGAAATCTCAAGGCAAGAAGCATATCTGCAGCAAACGCTGAGCGAATTTCACCTTTTGTACTCCATGCTGCTTGAATGTATCTGATTTGCTCTGCACCATGTAACCAATGACCAAGAACCATTCCCTGTTGAAATATTCTAGCCTGCAAGTACAGACCTAACAATCGATCAAAGCACCAGAAAGGAATCCAAGTTAGCGATCCTAAAATTTGTGTAAAGCTCAATAAATCTTCAACTGCTTCTCGTGTAATATTCGTCTTCCAAACTTTGTTATTGAAATTCTCAGGATGTGGTCCTTTTTGATCCGTTCGCTCGCTATAAAACCATAAGGAGTTAAGCTTAAATTTATTATTTAAAGGAGAAATAGGGATTTCTTGAAGAATTTCACTTTCAGCATACTCTTCCCTGTTATATTTTGTCTCAACAGCAGTGAGCTTAGCAATATCAGGTAGATCGTCCCATGAACGCTCAATCGACTTTGTATCTTGATAGTGTATGCTTTTTTTGCATAAACGTAAACATATACTTCCAGGATATAACTCAAAATATGATTTTACTATGTCAGTGATCTGTGGATGCAAAAAGTCATCATCATCTAAAGCGATAACGTAGTCTCCTGATACATTCAATAAACCAGTCGCACGCTGTATTAATTCTCCTTTATAAGGACTTACAATAGCTTTGATCCTCGAATCATTAAATTCTTGAATTACTTGCCCTGGTGGATAAACTAATATGAACTCTACATCTCCTTGAATAGACCTAAGCTGCTCGAACCAGTAAGATGAGAAATTACCACGAGTTGGTGTAACGATAGATAAAAGCATTCTCTACTCTCTTCTCTTTAATTGATAGTATGCCTAAAATCGAGGGACATCTAACTGTTGATTATACAGAAACTTGACCTATAACAGTCCTCAGAGTAAGGATATGGGAAAACTTTCGGCATATCACCCCATTTTAGCGGAATTGCAGCGAACTTTTCCGTATATCAAACCCAGAAGCCTGTTAGCTAGATTAGCCTACTGCAAACAACCTCCTTTAGGCAGATTTGTGACAATCAGCCGAGATACAAAGAACTTTTCAGCGACCATAGCACGAATTATAATTCTTCAGGTAACTGAGCAGACTAACTAAAAGTGGCGATGGCGGAGCAAATTCTTTCTCTACTCTTGTACTTAATTCTCATTTTAACGGCTTTTTGGTTTATTAGCCCCCAAAAAAAGCCCCGTAGTCATCCCGCCTATCATCTTGCTTGTTTACTAGAAGATGCTCCTGAAAGCTCTTTAAAGGGTCAATTTTATCCCCTGGCTACTCCCTTAGCTACCCCGATCGCCTGTACTGTTCCGCAGGTGTGGCGCAGTGTATATAGGCAGTCTCTGGCAAAACCGGATGTTAACTATTGGCAATGGCGCGGTATGCCCGAAAATGAGCAGTTTTGTCGGGAATTAGGGGAATTATTGCAATTAAATCCGGCTAGAGGTTACGCTAAGGAAATTCTGGAAAGTCTCGCCTTGGGTCAAGATCCTTTTTATCATCTTTACTGGGATCTAAAAGCGATCGCTCATGGTAACTTTAACACTATTGGCACTAATAAACTAGCTGAGGGCAGATTTGCCAGGCGAGATTTGCGAACTCATCAGCAGATGCGGAGGGATTTTCGTCAATGGCATTTACAAGCTTGTGAACAGTTGGGAAAAGAGCGGGTTAAAGCGGTTTATCGGCGGTGTTATGGGTCAGATTGGTCATTAATCGCCCAAATTCTCTATCCTTCGCCCCGTTCCTTGGCCGTGATGATTATAGAGTCGGCTAATCCCGTTTGGTGGCGAGTTTTGGGGATTACTCCTTTTACCACGACTAGCCGGATTGAGAACAATTATAAAACTCTCTTGTGTTATTGGCATCCCGATCGCAATTCCCATCCCAATGCGACAGAAATCACCACCCATCTTAATCGCGCCTACGATTGTTATCAAAGTTTTCAGGAGATGAGTAGTCAAGATAATGCACCTTTGTGGACGAAAATCCGTCGCTGGATTCCTTAGACTTTACTCTAGTTTTTCCCTTGACTTTTTCCTTAACGAAAGAATGTTAGTCTAGGAACAATTTATGACCACGCTTGCACTCTCAGGGTAATGAATCTAGTGCTTTTAAACAATCGCTACCAAATTGTTAGTATCCTTGCTAGGGGGGGATTTGGGGAAACTTATATCGCTATCGATACGAATATGCCTTCTCAACGGCGCTGTGTGATTAAAAAATTGCAGCCGGCCATTCAAAGTGAGGGGATGCCAGAATGGTTAAAAGAACGTTTTCAGAAAGAAGCAAGCGTTTTAGAGGAATTGGGGGAGCAAAATCGCCAAATACCCCGTTTATACGGTTATTTTGCCCAAGATAATCACTTCTATCTGGTGCAGGAGTGGATTGAAGGGGAGACACTAACCCAAAAACAGCAACGTCAGGGAAATTTATCTTCCTCAGCAGTGCAGAAGATTTTAGAGAATTTACTGCCTGTTCTTGATTTTATTCACAGTCGCCGCATTATTCACCGGGATGTGAAACCCGATAATATTATCTTAAGAAATAGTGATAATTTGCCCATTTTAATCGATTTTGGGGTAATGAAAGAAGCAGTCGCCACCTTACTCGATCCTACGGGAAAAAGTGCCTATTCGATCGCCCTTGGCACCCCCGGTTATATGGCTTCAGA
Source organism: Microcystis sp. M_QC_C_20170808_M9Col (assembly GCF_007095495.1). NCBI lineage: Bacteria > Bacillati > Cyanobacteriota > Cyanophyceae > Chroococcales > Microcystaceae > Microcystis > Microcystis sp. M_QC_C_20170808_M9Col. Next base: position 3,465 of record NZ_SFBZ01000019.1, read on the forward strand.
ACAGGCCGCCGGGAGACCGGTCTTTTCTAGTGACCTTTACAGCCTAGGCTTAACGGCGATTTTTTTATTAACGGGAAAAACTCCCCAATATCTAGAAACTGACTCGCGCACGGGGGAAATTCTCTGGCGACAGGAGGCAGAAAATGTTAATCCTAATTTAGCTATGGTAATCGATCGAGCGATCCGTTTTCATCCCCGGGATCGATTTGCTACTGCCAGGGAAATGTTGGCAGCTTTAGGAGAAATATCCCCCGATTTGTCCACCCAACCGACTATCGCGGTTTCTCCCCATAGTCCCCGATTAAAGTCCTCTACACCCCCAAAACCAACCGTCTCCCCCACTGTGGTTATTCAACCCAATTCTGGGGAAAAAAAGAATCCTTGGCTGTCGATTTTGCTGATTTTTGCGGTGACAATTGGGGCTTTTGCCCTAGGATATCGGGGATTTATGGCTCTTTTACCCAAAAATGAGGAAATTGAACCATTACCACCCCCCGAACCTTCTCCTAGTCCTGAAATCATTCCTCCTCCCTCCCAAGATTTTCCCCCTATCCGACGACCTTCTCGTCAACGGACTCCCATTTATTCCCCGACTCCTACCCCATCCCCGACTCCTACCCCAGAGGTGATTCCTAGTCCAGAAGTGACTCCAGAATTAACTCCTAGTCCCACCCCAGAAGAAGTAATTCCTATTCCTGTTCCCCTTCCTGAAACGGAGCCAAGTCCTCAAGTTTCTCCCCTTCCTTCTCCTTCCCCTTCTCCTTCCCCTTCCCCTGTTCCAGAGGTGATTAATCCCCCGGTTAATGAGGATAAAATTGAACCGATCGCTCCTCCTGTTTTATCACCTTCTCCTCCTGAAGAAAATAGTAATTATTGACTCTCCCGCGCTAACCGCTCGCGCAGTGTAGCGGGGGATTCTCGGTTCTTAGGCTTTTAACTAGATCGACTTGGTTTAACCCGGTCGATCCCCGTCAAATCGCCTCCGCAAGCGTTTTCTAACACGGTCAGTCCGACCGCATTTTTTCTGAACTTCCCCCATACATATATACTATAATAGCCGAAAACCCTTATCCATCAATGGATGCACCCCCTTAACTTTTCTTAATGTACCCATGTAATTTGTAACATTTCTTAATGGACAAG
>NZ_SFBZ01000190.1:0-8143 GCF_007095495.1 Microcystis sp. M_QC_C_20170808_M9Col
GGACTCTGTGTAAGACAGTACATGGTTTTTTAACTGTGGTATGCGACGGTGGTGGAAGCAGAAACTTAAATCGTGAGGTTTAGGAATCGCCGCACTTTTAGGGCGGCGAGGATGTCAATAAAGATGAGGCTAATCTCTGCCATCTTAGGGCATACTGTGAGTGTAACGAAGCACTATATTATTCAGGTTGCTTTCCCACTCCTTCCCTAGCTGAATCTCTATATTGGAGAAGCCATAGTCATGATCGAAATGAAAGTCGCTGGAATTGCCCTAGACGCTATCACTCGCAGTCCCATTGTACTACTCAAGGATGGTTCCGAGCGTCGCGCCCTACCTATCTACATCGGACAAGATCAGGCTAAGGCCATTATCACCGTCCTCGAACAACAAAAACCCCCTCGTCCCCTCACCCACGATTTGATCGCTAATATTTTTAAAGTTTGGGACATGGATTTAGAAAAGATTATCATCCATTCTCTCCAAGATAATACCTTTTATGCTGTTCTCTGTCTCCAGCGCGGCGAAGTCAAAAAAGAAATCGATTGTCGTCCCAGTGATGCGATCGCTATTGCCCTGCGTACCAACAGTCCCGTCTGGGTAATGGAAGAAGTGATCGCTTCCGCTTCTATTCCCGTTGATCGTGATGCGGATGAAGAGGAACGTCAAGCTTTTCGCAATTTCGTCTCCAATCTTAGCCCCTCAGACCTGATCCAACGTCGCGGTGATTTTAGTGATCAGTGAAAATTCAGGAGATAGGAGATAGGAGATAGGGATTTAGGGAAATTTCAGCCAAATGCCCCACTTCCCCACTTCCCCACTTCCCCACTTCCCCATCACCCCACACCCCATCACCCCACTTCCCCACTTCCCCACACCCCATCACCCCACTTCCCCACTTCCCCACTTCCCCACTTCCCCACTTCCCCACTTCCCCATCACCCCACACCCCACACCCCACACCCCACACCCAATACCTTCTAACTGATAACTGATAACTGATAACTGAATCAATGCGTTATCGACGATTTGGCCGTACTAATTGGCAATTTTCGCTGTTTTCCCTGGGGACAATGCGCTGTTTGTCCTCAGAGTCGGTGTTTACTGCAACAGTTGATCGCGCCCTAGAATTGGGGATTAATCACCTAGAAACAGCCAGAGGTTACGGTAATAGCGAAGTTTTTCTCGGTCGCTACCTGCAGCGTCAAGGGGTGCGAGAGCGGGTGTATCTGACTACGAAATTAGTCCCCACTCCCGATCGCCAAACTATGGAAAAAGCGATCGCCGAATCCCTAGAACGATTACAATTAAATTACCTCGATTGTCTAGCAATTCACGGTATTAACACCAGCGAGCATTTAAACTGGATTAAAGACCCGCAAGGCTGCATGAAAGCCGTTTTTCTGGCCCAAGAAGCTGGAAAAATCGGTCATATTGGCTTTTCTACCCATGCACCCCTAGAAATTATTCTGGAGACGATCAATACAGATTTCTTCGCTTTTGTCAATATCCATTACTATTTTTTTTGGCAAAGACAGCAACCGGCGATCGCTTTAGCCCAAGCAAAGGACATGGGTGTGTTTATTATTTCCCCTGCTGATAAGGGAGGGGGTCTCCACAGACCTCCCAAGAAGCTAGAGGAATTATGCGCTCCTTTTTCACCCTTAGAGCTAAATTATCGCTTTTTATTGAGCGATCCGCGCATTACTACCCTCAGCGTCGGGGCAGCGATACCAGAGGAATTAGAGACAATTATTAACGTATGCGAAGGAGATCAGCCCCTAGATGCGGCAGAAATTGCCGTTTTTAAGCGTTTAGAGGCATATTTAACCGATAAATTGGCTACAGATTTATGTAGCCAATGTTATCAATGTTTACCCTGTCCCGAAAATATTAATATCCCCGAAGTGTTGAGACTGCGAAATCTGGCAGTAGCTTACGAAATGACCGATTTTGGCCAGTATCGCTATCGAATGCTGGAAAATGCCGGTCATTGGTTCCCCGGACGCAAAGCGAATAATTGTACTGAATGCGGTGATTGTTTACCTCGCTGCCCGGAAAAATTGCCGATTCCCCGGCTGTTATTTGATACACACGAACTACTTAACGGCCCGCCGCGACGGAGATTGTGGTCATCTTAGGACGAAACTGGGAAAAATTTTTTTTGGGGATCGTCAAAGTGTAAAAACTATCTTAAGATTAACAGGTAAGAGAATTAACTTTCTTGAATTTAAAGAGACAAAAAACAAGAAATAGATTAAGGAGTAAAGGATATGGCACTCGTCCCCATGCGGTTATTGTTGGATCACGCGGCTGAGAACGGATATGGCATCCCCGCTTTTAACGTAAATAATATGGAGCAGATCCAAGCGATCATGCAAGCGGCGGCAGCCACCGATAGCCCCGTTATCCTGCAAGCTTCTCGCGGTGCGCGCAAATATGCAGGGGAAAACTTCCTGCGTCACCTGATCACCGCCGCGGTGGAAACCTATCCTCATATCCCCATCGTGATGCACCAAGATCACGGTAATGAACCCGCCACCTGCTACTCGGCGATCCGTAACGGTTTCACCAGTGTTATGATGGATGGTTCCTTAGAAGCGGATGCTAAAACTCCCGCCACCTACGAGTACAACGTTAACGTTACTGCTGAAGTAGTAAAAGTTGCTCACTCGATCGGTGCTAGTGTGGAAGGGGAACTCGGTTGTTTAGGTTCCTTAGAAACCGGTAAAGGAGAAGCGGAAGATGGCCACGGTTTTGAAGGGGAATTAGATCACTCGATGCTGTTAACCGATCCCGATGAAGCGGTGGATTTCGTCGAAAGAACCCAAGTAGATGCTTTAGCAGTAGCCATTGGTACTAGCCACGGCGCTTACAAATTTACCCGCAAACCCACTGGCGAAATTCTCGCTATTAGCCGCATTGAAGAAATTCATAACCGCTTACCCAATACTCACTTGGTTATGCACGGTTCTTCCTCGGTTCCCGAAGATCTCCTCGAATTAATCAACCAATTCGGTGGCGCTATCCCTGAAACCTACGGTGTTCCCGTGGAAGAAATCCAAAAAGGCATCAAGAGTGGTGTGCGTAAAATCAATATCGACACCGACTGCCGTTTAGCAATTACCGCCGCAGTTCGTGAAGCACTATTCAGCAACCCGAAAGAGTTTGATCCCCGTTTCTTCCTGAAACCCTCGATCACCTATATGCAGAAAGTTTGTGCCGATCGCTATCAACAATTTGGTACCGCCGGTAACGCCAGCAAAATCAAACAAATGTCCCTCGATGACTACGCAGCCAAATATGCTAAAGGGCAATTAACCCAAGTCAGCAAAAAAGTTGTGGCTGTCTAGTAGCTGAACAATTAAGCGATCGCTTAATAGCACCGATCTAGTAGAATTTTTTGGGGTGGTTAACCATAACTACCCTCTTTTTTATGGGAATGCCTTCAAGGGAAAGAGTTACCAGATAAGAATCGATTTCAGAGAAAAGACTATACTGAAAATAATCAGCAGATCAGCACTGGATTTATAAGAGAAGCAAGATGAGAAAAAAATCGTTGTGGGCGGGATTATTGGTGGGATTTTGGTTTTGTCTAACTTGGATGGCATGGACACCCACAGCAGCCGCCTTTAGCGAAGAACAAAAATTACTACTGCAATCTTGGCGATTAGTCAACCAATCCTATTATGATGACACCTTTAATCATCAAAACTGGTGGCAGGTGCGGGAACAATTCATCAAAAAACCCCTCAACGATCGGACGGCGGCCTACAATGCGATCGAACAGATGTTAGCCACCCTCGATGAACCTTTTACCCGTCTCCTGCGACCGGATCAATACCATAACCTACAAATTAGCACCACGGGGGAATTATCGGGGGTAGGACTGCAAATTAATATCAATCCTGACAATGGTTACTTAGAAGTAGTTGCCCCCCTTGCCGGTTCTCCTGCTGAGGCCGCTGGTTTGACTAGCCACGATCGCATTTTGTTTATTGATGGCATCGATACCACTACTTTAACCCTCGACGCGGCGGCGGCCAAAATGCGCGGCACCCCCGGAACAGAAGTTTCCTTAGTCATTCTTCCCGATCAAAAAAGTCAACCAAAAACCCTATCTTTAACCCGTCAACGCATTTCTTTAAGTCCAGTAGTAGCGGTTTTAGATAAAAATTCTAGTTCCTTGCCCATCGGTTATGTGCGCTTAAATCAATTTAGTGCTAACGCTGCCAAAGAAGTCTCGGAAGCGGTGACGAACTTACAAAAACAAGGAGCCAAGGGTTATATTTTAGATTTAAGAAATAACCCCGGTGGTTTACTGCAAGCGGGCATAGAAATCGCTCGGATGTGGATTAATCAGGGAACGATCGTTTATACGGTTAATCGTGAGGGAATTGCCGATAGTTTTGCCGCTGCTGGCAATGCTTTAACCGATGCGCCTTTAGTGGTTTTAGTCAATCAGGGAACCGCCAGCGCCAGCGAGATTTTAGCCGGAGCATTACAGGACAATCAGCGAGGGGTTTTAGTGGGAGAAAAGACTTTCGGTAAGGGATTAATTCAGTCCTTATTCGAGTTACCGGATGGGGCAGGATTAGCGATTACCGTCGCTAAATATGAAACTCCCGCCCACCATGATATTCATAAGTTAGGCATTATGCCCGATCAAGTGGTGGCACAGGAACCGATCACATATCAGGAAATCGGCACCGAAAAAGATAGTCAATACCAAACGGCGATTCAGTTTTTAAACCAGAAGACCGTTTTAGCCAAAGCTTCCTAAGTGGGGTTTTCAGTTATCAGTTGCCAGTTATCAGTTATCAGTTATCAGATGCGAGTTTTCAGGATTCTTCGTTACTTGGTATAGTTCGATCGGGGGGCATAAATCGACTAAATCCTTATCTGGCAAGAGACTTAATTGATTAGTTCGTTAGAGAGGGAAAACAATTAACAAAGATCGCATCAATGTCTTTATATATAAGGGTTTTATCCCTTATAGCCCCGTTTATTGCCTAAGACAAACAAAAAGAACCGTTTTCAGTTTACTGTTTACTGTTTACTGTTTACTGATCACTGAAAAAACTTCCCACACCCCACACCCGACGGCATAGGTCGAACAAATTAGCCATTTTTTCCATCAATATCTAAATTAAGATGGAAACCTGTTTGATTTGAAGAGAATGCTAACATCGATTAGAATTTTCCCAGTCCGGGCTTTTCAGTCTTGCAACCTTGACTCATCCTTGATTTTACTGCCATGCAGAGATATATTCGATCGCCCCTAGCCCTAACCCTGAGCATCAGCCTGTTAGCTAATTTTTTAACCGCTTGTAATAATGCCCAAACCCCCGATAACACTGCCTCTAGTCCCACCACCACTGGCCCCGGTGATCAAGGCTTAAAATTAGGGGCTTTACTGCCCATTACCGGAGATTTAGCCGCCATTGGTCAAAATATGCCCGAAGCAGCCGCCCTAGCGGTAGAGACTATCAATGCCTGTGGTGGAGTCAATGGCAAACCCGTCACCCTCGTGAAAGAAGATGACCAAACCGATCCCGCCGCCGGTGCTTCAGCGATGACGAAACTAGCGGAGGTGGATAAAGTAGCCGGTGTGATCGGTTCCTTTGCCAGTAGCGTCTCAGGAGCAGCCGTCGATGTGGCGGTGAGAAAGAAAGTTATGTTAGTCTCTCCGGGTAGCACCAGTCCTGTATTTACTGACAGGGCGAAAAAAGGCGATTTTAAAGGTTTTTGGGCGCGGACGGCTCCCCCGGACACCTACCAAGCTCAAGCTTTAGCGGTCCTAGCTAAGAAAAAGGGTTTTCAAAATGTGGCCACCGTCGTGATCAATAACGATTATGGAGTCGGATTTGAACGGGAATTCGTGAGCGCTTTCGATAAATTAGGCGGCACTATCACTAATAAGCAAAATCCTGTCCGTTATGACCCGAGAGCTGCCACTCTCGATAGTGAAGCGGCGGCTGCCTTCGCTAACCAACCGGATGCTGTAGCGGCAGTCCTTTACGCTGAAACCGGCAGTTTATTACTGCAAGCGGCCTATAAACAGGGATTGACCAAAGGAGTTACCGTCCTCCTCACCGATGGGGTTTATTCGGAAGATTTCACCAAACAGGTGGGGAAAGGAACCGATGGTAAGTCAATTATTGCCGGCGCCCTAGGTACAGTCCCTGGGGCCGACGGTCAAGCTTTAAGCGCTTTTACGACTCTCTGGAAAGAAAAAACCGGCAAGGATGTCACCGCTTTTGTTCCCCATACTTGGGACGCGGCGGTTTTATTGATGTTAGCAGCTGAGGCGGCTAAATCTAACACTGGTGAAGGGATTCAAAGCAAGATTCGTGAGGTGGCTAACGGTCCGGGGACGGAAGTAACCGATGCTTGTCAAGCCATGGAAATGATTCGCAGAGGCGAGGATATTAACTATCAGGGGGCCAGTGGCAATGTGGATATCGATGAAAATGGCGATGTGGTCGGTAGTTACGATGTCTGGACTGTCAAGGATGACGGGACTCTCAAGGTTATTGATAAGGTGACACCTAATCAGTAATCAGTAATCAGTGATCAGGAGGCAGAAGGCAGGAGGTAGGGGATAGGGTGATAGGGATTTAGGGGTTTAGGGAAATTTCAGCCAAATGCTCCACTTCCCCACTACTTCACTACCCCACTTCATAATTCATCATTCATACTTTGTGCTTTTTGTCAAAAAAACTTTTTTTTTTGCAACAAAACTACACAAAAAAAAGATCATCTTTGTGGGTCAAATTGACTCATTTACCTGTCTTAATTAGGGTCTGCTGAAAAAGTTTTTCCTAGGGGCAGGGTGTAGGGTGTAGGGTGTGGGGTGTGGGGTTTTACAGATTTTGAGGGGGTCAATTACCTAATTTTCAGGGAAAAAGTCCCTGAATTTCCCCAACAGTCTTATGGGATGAAAATTCGACCGACTCCCATATAGTTTTCTAGATCAAATAAAATCTCAATCAAGCGGGTAGCACATCTTTGCCGATAGCTACTTTCATCAAAGCGATCAGGGTTTCCAATTGTCAGAATTGGCAGGGAAGCGGGTGTATTTTCTTCACGTATGGTTTGTTCCAGCGAATCAATTCCTTTCATATTTCGATTTGCTGTAATTAAAATCATCTGAGTGTTTTGAGCAAATTGCCAAACAACCCGATCACTACTATCCATCGGCAATCCAACATCCTGAAAGGTGAAGAAGCGGATGGGCAAAAGATCAAGCCATCCTTCTGCTGAGAGGGTTCCCCAGAATAAAACAACATCGCCCGTTAAGTTGTAGTCAATCAGAAAGTTCATGATTGAGATTCAATGCGTGCTTTCCACTCTTGAAGCTTCGCACGAATGGTTTCTTGACCAGGCTTAGGGGGCATCGCCGCAATCTTGGCAAATCGCTCACGATTTCGCTCTTCCCAGTATTGACGAATTTCTGTCGCTGTCTGCAAGCATTCTTGATACTCGGCTTCAACCTCAGTACAATGAGTCTCAATGTATGCTAGGGCTGAATCAATCTGTCTATCATTAAGACCAAGTTTTTCACGAATCAGCTTGGGGGGATACTGAGCCTTTAGGTAATCCATAACATCATAAAGGGTAATTCGCGTACCGGCGATTGTCAATCCACGCTCTGTACGAATAATAGCTGATTGCCCGTTGGATACCAGAACCATACTCATAACCTTCTAGAATTTCATCGAAAATTTGGGTCTGAAACCCCGTCGTTCTACGACGGCTTTACTGTTAAATATTAGCGCATTTACACGATATATGCTAGAATGCGAGATATGGAAAAAGCCTATTCTTACCGATTTTACCCGACACCAGAACAAGAGTCGCTATTGCGGCGCACATTGGGCTGTGTAAGATTAGTTTACAACAAAGCTCTCCACGAACGAACACAAGCTTGGTACGAAAAGCAAGAAAGAGTAGGCTATGCTCAAACTTCTTCAATGCTAACCGATTGGAAAAAACAAGAAGAATTAGACTTTTTAAACGAAGTTAGCTGTGTACCTTTACAACAAGGGTTAAGACATTTACAAACAGCTTTTACTAATTTCTTTGCTGGTCGTACTAAGTATCCTAACTTTAAGAAAAAACATCAGGGAGGAAGTGCCGAATT
>NZ_SFBZ01000191.1:0-13345 GCF_007095495.1 Microcystis sp. M_QC_C_20170808_M9Col
CACAATTAGCCCTAAAAATCTGATAGCTCTGATACCAAATTATTGAGATAAACTCTCATTAAGCTGGCGATCGCTGACTAGAGTGTGACACTTCATAATTCTTAGTAATCGCTAAAAGTTTTACTATACAAGGGCTAGAGCAACTTTTGATTTCAACGACTAGGGTGCGGAATGTGGGCTTGATCATAGCCAAAGGCAGTAATTTTGCGCTTCCCAGGATTCGTAAATCCTGAATAAGTAATCGACCAAGAACCGTCTGCTTTAACCTGATTATTGCCTAGGGAATATTTGTCATCTGCTGTGAGTTCTACAGTGACTATTCCAGAATCTACTTTGCCTGTAAAAGTAACAGGTTTTAGACATTCAAAGCGAGCATGATTGGTAGGATTGATAATTTGTAGGGAAGTCATGGTATTTCTCCTATGGGATTGTTGAAAAATTTACTGTTAGACGAATTGATCGCCCAATGAAGGATTAAAAGCGATCGCTTCCAGATCAGTACGATAGATACCAACTTTATGAATTTCCTCTGGTAATCTTGGCCAGATGTGGACTTCACTCTCAAAAGTGCGCCAAAATTGCGGGGTAATTCGGAAGACTCGGTTATTAACAAGGGGAAGTCCTGCAAAATGTTCTTGCATTCTGGCATTAACGCGCCGATTTAAGACCTCAAAGACTTTTTTGACCGTAGCAGGATTATCATATCCGTCGTAATGATTGAAAGTTATTCCTGTTTGATTTTGTAGCTGATTACAGAAGCTTTTAGGTTCTTCGGATCGTTGAACTTCTTTATAGCCATTAGCAAAAACATCATGAGCAATGGCTTCTAAATAAAGTTGTCTTTGAGCGGCGGGATTTTTAGCGTAGAAAAGAATTTTTGCCACCGCCAAAGTTGAGCCAACACAATTGCCAAATGTTCCCCAACTACCGAAGGCCAATAAATCATCGTAAGGTAACACAGAAGTGGCATTCCAAGCCCCATTAAAAAGTCGGCCATCAATGATGACTAATTTAGCGCGTTGCTCGGAAGAATAGTTCTTATATTGAGCCAAAAATTGCTCATCTAACTGGGCTTGTTTCTGGTCGTCTTTCTGATAATCATCAATACTACCATTTTGACGACGAGTTAGGATAGCGACCTCGAAATCCCAGTCAGTTTCTGATTCTTCTAACCCAACTGCTTGTAATTTTTCAGTCACAAGTTCTCTGGGTGGTCGTCTCCCGTCGTACCACATTTCAGTCTCCTTATTAGAGATGCGGACACGCACTTTAGTTTTAGGAAGAGTTTGAGCGATTCCCATTGCTACTAATTCATCTGCTCCCCAAGTAATTGGCTGTTTGAGAGCCGAGAGATTATACTTATCCAGAAGATTGTATAATCTTGTTTGCATTGTTTCTCGCACATCTTTGGATGAATGTTTTTGAGAATCTCCCATCGCACAAACCACCGCTGAGATTTTTCGATTCATCGACTGTAATAGACGGATAGATTGTTCGAGTCTCCACAACTCTTTGTCGTGTCTTTTTTTTGCCCAATCTGGATAAGGAGTTGGATCCGGTTGAGGAGGACCGACACCAACAAAAGATTGGACGATGACCGCTTTTTCAAATTGAGAAATAGTGGGGAGATAATCTTCGGGATATTGTAGCAATCGTTCTGCAATAATGAACGCTGTATCCTTGACCGGAAGCAGTGTAATCATTTGTCTAACTAAAGAATCTGTTTGTCTTCTCGGACTAAGAACGTACACAGGACAAATTCTTTCTGAACGGTTGTCTTGTCCATTAGGGGGAATCCCCACTCCATCTCCATCTTGTTCTGTTGGTCGATGATACACCTTAAATTGAGACTGCTTAATATCTTGTAATATCTTGGCCACAGGGTCATTACTTTTAATTTCGACATGGGGCATATAAGCGAACCATTTCGCCATCTCATTAACAGGGGTTGTTAATTCTAATTCCCAGTGGTTATTGTCCGCAGATTTGTAATTATTAATCTCAAGTTCATCTCCTGCTAGTAAAGAAATTTTTTGAGTAAGATCAGTAATTTGACTGCTATCTAGGGTAGATTGTTTGATAACAGTATTGACTAGAGCTTTCAGTTTTTGGGTAGTCATCATTTTTTCTCCTTTTTTGCCTGATTCTGGACAGGTTACGTTAACAACAGCAGACGGTTCACAAATAGGATATTTTCCCTTTGTCAAGTTAAGGAAGTTACAGTGAGTTGGATGCTATCTCGATTATTAGCATAGGCGATGATCACATCGTTAGCAAAGCAGTAAAGCCGTCCTGTTTTTGGGGCTATAAACTGTTTATTTGTGCCGATGAGGAAGAAACTATCTTGATCTTTATCAATTGAACCAATCAGTGAAAACCAAGGTGAATTAGGCATTCGTCGTAGTCTTTCACATAGTTTCAGCAAGAAATTAGGACTTTCATAACCATCAGCATTAGAGGTAATTGGCTCTTCTCGGCTTTGTGTGATAATTTTTGCTTATGGAATCGTGAAATGCTTACTGGACAAGACTTTTAAGACTATTTTGCGGATATTCTATCAGTATAGATCTCGTTTCCACACAAATCCATTGACCTGTTGCTTGAAAATGATATTCTTGTCCAGCGACAAGATTAATTCCTGTATCGTTCCAGATTAGTTTTGAGTCTATGGTTATAGGGAGATTTGTGTTTTGCATTACCTGTTGTAAGGCTGATGCCAGTAAAAGTTTGTACATTGTTCGTGAGTAAATCACCGAATCAAAAAAGAGTAGGGTGATCACTATGAAAGATCATTATGATCACCCTTGAGTAAGCTATTATTGAGGTTGAGGACAAGTTCCTAATCCCCAATTGACATACAAGTCGCGCAGTTCTGGATTCTCATTTTCCCGTAACCAACTGACAAATTTTTTGTAATCTGCAATATTGTATATTCCAATACAACCAGCCGTACCGGGAGAATTAGGATTTCCAGCAGATGTTACTCGATTCCAATCAATATGAATTTCGATCGCACTGCGCCGTGTAGAATTAGGACCTTTATAACCAATCGGTGTGCTAACAGGTCCTAAGCCATTATTAAAAACGACAGGGCCATATTTATCTTTGCCATCTGCCCAATTAATATTATTGATATACCATTGACCTTCAGGTAGCGGTTCCATTGAGCCAGAAACGCTCTGAGAACCAGCGCGGAAAAATTGCCGATTAGGTTGTCCTGAACACACCTCAAGACTATCTTTGACTTGACCATTCTTGATATATTCTAGGAGCAAAACATAACAACCAAAGCGATCTTTACGGTTAGTTTTTGTTAATCGCAGGTAGGTTTTTCCAGCTTGTCCTTGACCTGTAGAAACTACACCATCTTCTCCCCACAATTTAGCCCATGTTTTCGTTCCGACTTTACCATCCGCTTGACTTTGACCAAAAACATCTGCTTGGAATCGTCTGACAGCATTATCAGTACCACTGCCAAAATCCCCATCAATTTCTCCGTTATAGTAGCCTAAATCTTTCAAACGTTGTTGCATTTCTGCAATATCTTTGCTAGAGATTCCTGCATCATTATCAGTCATTCCTTTTAACAGTAATCCTCGCTCTAAAGTAGGCGGATTGGCAACCCTCGATAGAGCTTGAGTACGCCCCTCAAATTCAACTCGATTACCTGCTGGAATTTGCTCATTTGGTGCGGCGATATGGAAATTCTGAGCATTAGGATATTGTCGCAATACATCAATTAAATCTTCTTTAAGAGGACTTTTTAGGGTAATAATTTCGACAACTTGGTCAGCCTTATACGCCACAACAACGGTATTTTGATTTTCTAAGAATCCTTTAAGCCAAGTAGCGGAACTTTGGGGAGAGGGTTCTAGATCAATAGGTTCACCAAACCCATCTGTTTTACGAAATAGTTCTTCTTCATCTTTACGGCGATTGGTTAACCCCTCAAGCACAACTTGTACTCCGTTAACTGTTGCTTTATTCCAACGTTTAAATTCATTGGCAGCCCCCTCATAATCCTTCTCATTCAGTTTACGTCGTAAGGTACTTTCTTTAAAAGCTCCGATGCCTACGTTATAAGCAAAGGAAACTAAAGCGTCAAACTGATTTTGATGAAGATCAACATTTACTAATTCATCTACAGCTTTGGCTTTTTCCTCACATTCATGGACAAGGAAACCTTCTGCTTGTTGATCAGTAATCTTATCCCCTTCCCGAACACGTCGTCCATCAGGATAGCGAGTGGTTCCAATTCCAATTGTCCAAACGCCAGCAGGACATTTATAAGCGGTAAGCTTACAACCTTCCCACTTTTTGATCAGATCAATACAGTTCTGTGATACTTTCATGGCAAATCCTCCTAATTAGGTCAGATTATGAGTGTTTATGTAAGTAAAGTGAAGGCGACATTTTTGAGGCAGCGAAGTGCTAAACAGAGACTATTTCTTTCTTTCTCAAAGCACCAAGCTCTTTCTCAAGCATCATTTGAATTTCGGGAATAGCGGGTTTATAAGGGGGATTAACATTCAGGTCTGTCCAGCGATTTTTAACACTTTCATGCAAATTGCTAACATCCCCTTCAAACTGACGAGGTGCTGTTCCCGCTACATTAAATGGCCATTTTGACGTATTATCAAAATACGCACTACAATTGGGATGAACTCCATGTTGAATATAACTTTTATCTAAGGCCAAACCCAAGGCTTCGACTTGTTCCATCATCCACAATAAAGCCCCATCGGATAGGCCAGATTCTTCCTGAGAACCTCCACCAACGCAACCATGACCCCCCGGAAACCAAACTTGAACCACCTGTTCTTTTTGTTGTCTGATGTGGGTAGAATGGGGATACATTAGCGTTACATCGAAAACCTTACGAATTTCATCAATGGCAACTGCATGAAACGCCTTTTCAATTGTAGGATTGATGGTCGAATCATAAAAGTGATAACGTTCGTTGAACTTTTCATCTAAATGCAGAGAATGAACGATATCGGGGATACCTAAAGAAGCAACCGTATCCCAACAGCATAGGGCCTTAATGGGAACTCGTCGTCCATACTGATTACGGAAATCAATGGCATTTTTACCGTTAGGTGCGTTATTTGGTTCTTGTTTTTCTCGGTAAATTTCGTAGGCTTTGGGGATTTGTCGGATAAATTCCCGATACAACAAACCACAATTATAAATTAACCCAGCTAAACAGCGTACAGTGTAAGCTCCCCGACTAAACCCAAAGAGATAAATTTCATCTTCAGGTTGATAGTTTAAGCACAGAAAACGATAGGCATCCTCAATCTTATGATCCATGCCAATGCCTAAAGCACCTCCAGCAATTTTAATTAAAGTATCAGTCACCTCGGCATTAGATTGTTTTGTCCCAATGCCTTCGTCATAATAGATGATTTGACGGATGGGGTTGCCCTTAGTATCATCAAGTGGCGTGATAGCTTGTGCCATTTTGACAACATTGGTAGGATAACCTTGTCCTAAATCTTGCCAAGTTCCATCACAACAAACAATAAGACGGCTTTTCATAGCGATGAACCTCCTAGGTTTCTTAAAACTCGCCAGTTTATGGAATATTTGAGGATTCTAGTGAATCATGACTCAAAATTATTGAGATTTTCCTTGAGGTAAAAGTACTGCAAGACTCAACCGAGACAAAGGACGTTTTAACTCTGTTCGGAAGTGATATAGATGAGTTAGATAGCTGGCTTGACTAGGTAAAATTAGATGCGGTACTTATACTTAACACTCTAGATTATTGATCAGAATTTACCGCCCTAAAAACTGCAAATTAATATATTTCTTGAGGTTTCTGTATATAAGTTTACAGAATATTGTTGAGCTATTTATTAATAAAAAAAGTTGAGTTTGATTGCAAACCATCTTAACACCTAAGCCCGCCAACCTGAACTTTAGCTGATTCTCGATCGCAATTTTAGCCCACCCTAGCACTGCGCTCTTTTGCCACGAGGATTTTTACCGAGAAAAATGATCTGTCTGCCTGAGAACAGGCTATAGTGATCATCAAACCCTCAGTGAAAAACTTCCCGTGTCTTCAGTATTCCGCCTTCCTCCCTATTTTTCTCCCGCTCTGCAGCGTCGAGTCATCAAAACTCTCGCCGCAAAAAAAACCCGTCAATTCTTGACATGGGCGGCAGCTTGTGCTAGTTTTTTGATCCTCTGGGCGTGGAATTGGCAGTTAGTTTTGGCCACTTTAACCGGAGTGGGGGCGATGATTGGAGTTTACCATCTCCAGGGTCAAAACTGGCCATCGCTGTGGCTGTGGGGGCGTGCTTTTTTCACTGCCGATAGCGGTAAGTTAACTTTAGCGGTAGTCTGTGGCGGTTTGGGCAGTTTAGCCACCTATCTCGCTGTCGCCATTTGGACCTATGCCGAAAATCGCTGGTTGGCCCTGGCCTCAATTTTGCAAGGATTTGGCACGGTTTTGACTTTAATCCTGCTAGGATGGCATTTTCTCGACCATCGCGGTCAAAATGAGTCAAAAAACTTCGATCGCTGGTTAGAAAAATTAACAGTCAATGATCCCTTAATGCGCTTAATGGCAGTCCGACGTTTAAGTGAAATGCAACTTTCCCCCAGTCGTCGAGAACAATGCCAAGAATACTTCCGTTATCTTCTCTCGCGAGAAACCGATGCACAAGTGCGATCGGCTTTACTCGATAATTTTGCCAGCAAAGAAGCAATCAAACCGCAACCTTTACAAATACCTCTACAGGTGAGAAAATCCCTCCTAAAATACGATTAATACTAAATCCTGTTTAAAAAGTACAGGGAAGTGGGGAAGTGGGGAAATTGAACTAAAACCCCAAAACCCCAAAACCTAAAACCTGTCTCCTAACGACCGGCTCCTGACTCGGAGAATACTGACGACCGACGACCTGCGCCTGAATACTAGGCCACCATTTAAGATAACTGCTATAGTTAAAGCTAAAGGCTCACTGTAGAGGTTGAAGAGGATATTTTTTTACACCAAAGTTAACTCGCGCTCCTCGATATTTTGGAACATCAGCGTACTCAGATAACGTTCTCCAAAACTAGGCTGAATCACCACAATTAATTTACCCTCATTTTCCGGTCGTTGGGCTAGTTGAATCGCCGCGCAAAGATTGGCACCGGAAGAAATCCCCGAAAGCAACCCTTCCTCTTTTGCCAGACGACGACCAAATTGAAAAGCTTCCTCATCACTGACAGTAATTACCTCATCAATCAGATCTGTGCGTAAAACTTCCGGAATAAAACCCGCACCGATACCTTGAATTTTATGGGGACCGGGATTACCACCAGAAATCACCGGACTATTGAAAGGTTCCACCGCGACTACTTGAAAACTAGGTTTACGGGATTTAATCACTTCAGCGACTCCCGTAATCGTGCCTCCAGTACCCACACCCGCAACAATAAAATCTACCTGTCCCTCCGTATCTTGCCAAATTTCCTCAGCAGTGGTGAGACGGTGAATTTCTGGGTTAGAAGGGTTGCGAAATTGTTGCAACATATAAGCGCCGGGGATACTATCGACAATTTGCTGCGCGCGTAAAATTGCCCCTTTCATGCCTTGGGAACCGGGGGTAAGTTCTAGGGTAGCACCGTAGGCTTTTAACATCGCCCGGCGCTCTAAACTCATCGTTTCCGGCATAGTTAAAATCAAGCGATAACCCTTAGCTGCCGCAGTCATCGCTAGAGCAATTCCCGTATTGCCAGAGGTGGGTTCCACTAAAATCGTGGTTTCTGGATTGATTAAACCCGCTTTTTCGGCGCTATTAATCATGTGGGTGCCAATACGATCCTTGACGGAAGCAGCGGGATTCATCCCTTCTAATTTCATCACAATTCGGCCAAGACAGCCCTCCGCTTGGGGAATCCGATTCAATTGTACTAAAGGTGTGCGGCCAACCAATTCGGTGACATCGTGAGCGATACGCATGATATTTTCTCAGTCTGGGTGATTCGTGTGCTTAGTTATAGCGGTGAGCTCTCAGCTTTAGCGTTTGAGAATTTCCTCACTAGCCAAGGAGGCGCTATATAGCTCACTTATAGCAAAGGCCAGCCCTAGATCGGCAAAATTTCCATTTTCCTTTGTTTCTTCAGTCGGTCCGAGTTGATTCCCAGAGACAGGCAAAACTACCATGACCGATAAGATTGCTTTTTTCCAAAAGCTTATACTTGTACTAAAATAATTATGGATAGTTTACTAAAGTCAGAATTACGGTCATGACTATTAAATCTAATCTAGCCCTATTGAAAGAACAACACATAGAAATTAAGGGCGGATATTCTAGAGTAGTTATGATAATGTATAAAGATCAATATAAAGAAAAGGAATCCAAAGATAAAACCATCGCTCAGAAATTTAATACCTATCATTTTGTAAAGTATAAAGAGCAAGTGGTTGACTTATTAACCCGTGGGTGTACCGTTAGCGTCGAGACAAGGACAATTATCGAGGAGATGAAAAAATTATCATAAAATATCCCGTGAGATGCGTTACTTAGCTGCGTTAGCGTTAGTAATACACCCTAATTCTGACAAATTCAAACTATTTAAAATACGGGTTTTTATTGGTCTTTTTTCATCCCAGAATATCAGAGATGAATAAAATTCCATCGCTAGGGAAGAATTGAGAAGCTGTAGTGTTTTCTGAGCAGTATCTAAATCATCAAAGCTTAAGAAGTAAACAGTATCATCGAAAATAACTGGTTGATTTTGATAGGGTGATATAAGTTGAAAATTCAGTTTCTTATAAAGTCCAGAAATGGCAATTTTAAAAGGAGAGAAGGTGTAAGAACCAACGCCGAATATAGAAAAATCTGGTTGATTTTGATAGATTTTGCTTTTTCTATTCCCAAAGTAATCTACATGATTAACTAGATACTGCCAAGTTTTTGGCGCTATATCTCGCATATTTTCTGTAGATTCACCAATAAACTTCTGAGTTACTAAAACGTATTTATTGATAATTTCTAGGCGATTTTGTGCCACATCTGAACCTTTAAGGAGAGGATAAAGATAGGTGGTTTCAATATCAACGATTTCCTTTAAACCATTGACAAAAATTCCATTAACTAACTGCAATTCCATGACTTTTGAGCAATCATGTTTAATACCTGAACGCCATTTTTCTACTAGAGGATGCCGATGATATAACTTCTCTAGTCTGATAAAAGTATTTAAATCTCTGACTAGAATATCATTTTGATAACCAATACGCTGAAACTCCCTTTCCTCAAAACTCTTGAAAACATCACAAAAGTAATTTTCTGATTGAGAATCAAATTGACAAAATAGGAGACAAGCATCTACATTAGCTTGAAAATATTTTTGAGTGTTTATCGGATAAATTGCCGAATAGGTGAGATTAATTTTCTGAGTATAAATATAGTTCAAAATTTTTCTAGAAACGGCTGTTTTGCAGATAATTGCCAGATAAGCTGAACGATGATTAAGACATTCAATCAATTTAATTAACATCCATTCTGAAATATCAAAGGTTCTTCGGTTTGTGTTATGTAATGGACGGGAGTTATAAGGGGTGAAACCCTTATATAGAAAGACATTGCTTCGATTTTTGCCAATTGTTTTCAATCTAGAACGAGCTAATCAATTAACAAGTAACGAAGAACCATATCAAAGTTACTTTTTCCTGTGATAGCATCTAAACCATGATAACCTTGAAAGTTACTTTTTTGCGGTAAATTGCTACCATTAATCAATCCCTGTTTTGAGTTTGTTATCCAAGGTAGATTACCCAAGAATAAAATATTCTCTTTCCATGCTTGAGTTAGAGCATTCCAATCACAGTCAAAAAAATTATTTTGATGAACTTGTATTCTTGTATCTTGGCATAATTGCTCATCTTGGGCTATCTGTGCAACATAATTAGGATTAATTTCAAAGCCAAGAATTTTTTCAGTTTGTTTGAAGGTAACTGCTGCCGATTTTAAAAAGTTTCCTGTACCACAAGTTGGCTCAATAATTACCTTGGGATTAACATTTATTTGTGATAACTTTTGGCAAATTTTTTCGGCTAACTCTAAAGGAGTTTGAAAGTCGCCGTATTCAACTTTAACTGGAGAAACTGACATTACTAATTCTCTCTATAAATAGCGATTAATCCTTCTTCTTGACCAGCAAGATCAATTACTCTAGTATATTGTAGTCTCCACTGTAAGGCGTTGGAAATGGTTAAAAATCCTTGTACTGGAGGATTAGCAAGAATTTCATCGGCTATATTGGCTGCTTCCATTTCATCAACGGGTAAGTTTTTATCTAACATAAAGGCAATTAAATCATCTTTGTTACCCTGATTGTTTAAGATGTTGCGAATACCACGAGTCATCTGGAAATCAGCTGTTCTTTCAGCCGATACAAAAATTGTCGTGATCATTCTTAAATTGGCAGTGCGATTGAGACTATTATCTAACTTTTCATAAACAAAAATAATTAAGGAATATCCTAAGCCAAAAATCTTTTGTCTTGCGGATTTAAAAGGACAAGATGATTGTGGTTGTTTAGTACTGGTTACTTTTATATCAACCAGCAACTCAGGAAAATCGATACCACTGGCTGCATTACCCTCAACAAAATCATATTTTTCTTCCAGATATAGTTTAAACTTTTATTCTAAGTAGGTTCCGATCGCTTTACCATCTGTAACACCGTAGAGCGAAGCTTCTTGATGTTGAGACTCTAAAGCTGAAAATATAGCCGCCTCATTACCTAAAGATTCTTGGGTTAATCTTGACATATATAGCTAAATTAATTAATCTCCTCGTTTTTTCTATCTGACAAAATTAGCAAGCTTTCTTAATTATAAGTCAACTGCCATCTATGTAATACATCGCTGTGAAGCTTGAGACAAAATATTATCGCTCATAGTTTTTTCTTAATATGAGATCCAGAAAAGTAGTCCTGTGACTTGGGATTAGCTTTGCTCAAGACTTTTAAATTAACTAAAATTATCGCGCACAACCCTTGTCTAAAACCTATCCCTTATAGAGATATTTCTTAACAATTTGGTCAGTAAGGACTCTAACCCTTATCCTGACTTGATTTCAGTTTTTTCTTTGTCATTAAGGGTGTCAACAAGGAATATTACAGATTGTTAACCGAGTCTTGAAAGCCCTGTGCTACAAAGGTTTGAAATGTTAAGAAAGATGTGACTAATGGACAGGTCTAAAACCTCGCTCCTGGTTGGCGAAAAGTTTTTGGAGCGGAGTATAAATCCCCGTTACAAAAACGGACTCCTGCCCTCCGCTTCCTGCCTTCGTTAATTATTAACATAGACCGGGCGATGGTGGGGGAAAGAGGTTGAGCGCCCAGGGACAAATCCGAAACCTAGCTGCTAACAACCGAAAAAGTTGGGTTAGTATGAGGGGAGATACCCTCTGAGGAGTTGCACTAATTATATGGACATCAAATTAATCTTGTTGGCATTGACGGCCGTATTCACCGTCTCTTGTCTCTTTTTCGGCACCCGCAACGGTTTTTACGATAGCGATAACTACGATGGCAATGGTTCAGCCCACTAACCAGTCATCATAATCAGGGTTGCCATGGTTCAACGCTCTACTGCCCTCTGGGGGTCAAAATCCCTTTTATCCTGTTTACCTTTTGGTGTCGGTCACGCGTCAGAAGGGGTTTGTCTCCTCCTGACAATCGGTCCCTATCGCCTACTTTTAGATTGCGGTTTGGCCGATATGCAACCCCTCACCCAAAACAAAAAACCACCCGTGGATCTGGTGTTCTGTAGTCATGCCCACAGCGATCACATCCGTGGGTTAATGGCTCTCCATCAGACCTATCCCCAATTGCCAGTTTATGCCAGTGAGGTGACAGTACAACTGCTGCCCCTACAATGGCCGGATTCGGCCGAGGAAATCGGCAGTTTCTGTCAGGGTTGGCCATGGCGATCGCCGATTGCTCTCTTTGATGATCTCACCGTCGAGATTTTTCCAGCCGGCCACCTCCCTGGGGCTGCCGTGGTCCTATTCACCTACAAAACCCCCAAACGCACCTATAAAGTCCTCTATACCGGCGATTTTTCCCTGTCTAATTTTCAACTGGTGGAAGGATTATCGATCGATCTGCTGCGGGGAGTATCCCCCGATGTGCTGATTATTGAAGGCAGTTACGGCACAGAGCGCCATCCCCACCGACGACAGCAGGAAAAACAGTTGATGAATCGCATCTATCATGCGATCGCTGAGGGGCAAAATGTCTTACTACCCGTCCCCGCTTTGGGATTGGGTCAGGAAATTTTAAAATTACTGCGGTCGCACCACCAATTCACAGGCCGTGACATTGATATCTGGGTTGGGGGCAAGATCGCTAAAGCTTGCGATGCCTACCTAGAAATTTTACCACAATTTCCCGCATCTGTGCAAAATTTTGCCAAACATCAGCCCTTATTTTGGGATGAGCGCATCTGTCCCCGGTTGCGAAGGTTGCCAGAAAAACCGACACCTCTAGGGGGAACCACTCCGATAATTTTACTAATCGATCGCCTAGAGGAGGTGAGTAAATATCTGCAAGGGGATAAACCTTGGTTAATCTTAGTTCCCCAACACCTGCACGATATCAACCTGGAGAATCCCCGATTAAAAGCGGCACAGCGTTCGCGATTAATTAGCCAAGAAACCTATCTACTGGCTGAACATAGCGATAGTCGCAACACCACCCAACTGATCCATAACCTGCGACCACAGCATATCATGTTCGTCCATGGCTCGCCCCTATATCTAGCGGATTTGACCAGTTTAGAAGAATTACAAAGCCGTTATCAACTCCATTCTCCGGCCGTGGGAACCCTGGTGGAATTACCGATTGGCGATCGCTTTCTGCAACCGACACCTCCGGCCCCCAGCCACTATGAGGGAGAATTAAATGAATCGGATTCGATCATCACTATCACCTTACCAGAGCCGATCACCCGGGATCCCCGGTGGAGTAATTTCGCCGATACGGGACTGGTGGAAGCGCGCTGGCAAGGGGAAGAATTATTATTGCGGGGAGTCTCCCAACGGGAGTTATTAAGCGAGAGTCCCAATCGCATCACCAAAGCTTTAGAGGAGATGGATTGCTGTCGTGTCTGTGTCCACTACAAAAGTCAGCGCTGTTGGAATCCCGCTTCTCCCCTCTACGGTTTTAAAGTGGTTCCCGAAGGCTATTGTCCCGTTTTTGAGGCCAATATATGATTAGGGTCTGCTGAATAAATCTAAAAACCTTGTTGGATAAGACTTTTGGACTTTTTTCCCCTCAAAAAGTGCCAGCCATTGCGGGGATCGGGGGGAAAATTCCTGGACTTTTTCCCTGA
>NZ_SFBZ01000192.1:0-9036 GCF_007095495.1 Microcystis sp. M_QC_C_20170808_M9Col
ATAAAACGGAGAGGCTATGGCTTTAGAAACTTTCGGAATTTTTGGGTTAGAAGTATGTTATCTTGGCATCTTGTATGTTGATTTAGCATAAAGGGTAACGAAGAGCCAGAATTTCCAGCAAGAATAGTCATTCCTGCTGGGGGAAGTCAAATGTTATTAAACCATCCTATACCAGTCAGAAATTTAGAAAAACCTGTCAATGGGAGATCCAGTTTTTTCCGATTAAATAGCAGTGGTAAAATTTATGCAGCGAGTTTAGCCATGTTTGCGAAAAAAAATGCTGATGGTAGCGAGCGCGCACCCACATTAAAAGAATGGCAAGACTTATTAAATAACGGTAACTTTGCAGGACCAAGAGATAAAACCCCCACACCCCCAGATGCAAAAGGAGGTCAATTAATTTACAGCAGAGTCGCAGGTATATCCGAAGGTGCAACATGGAAAGCAAACCTCACAGACAACACCAAAACCCAAACCCTGACTATTCCCGAACCAGGTAAAATTATTTCTTATCCCATAGCCACCTTACGGGGTGGAAGGTTAGGAACAGAACAAAGCCAAACCGCAAAAATGCTAGTGCGGTATCCTGATACTGCTTACGAAGCACATGGTAACTATGGGGTAGAATATCAACTCAACATACCTTTAACTAATAACACTAATAAAAATCAGACAGTTAGCATCACTTTAGAAACTCCATTAAAAGAAGATAGACTATCTGAAAAAGGAATTAAATTTAGAAAACCATCATTAGACTTTCCCTTTTTCCGTGGTACAGTGCGTTTAAAATATAGCGATGATCAAGGTAAACAACAAACCCGTTATGTACATTTATGGCATAGAACAGGGCAGGTTTTAGATCCTTTATTAAAACTAGATTTAAAACCAGGAACTCAAATAAAAGTACAATTAGATGTTATTTATCCACCTGATTCTACACCGCCGCAGGTGGTTACAATTAAGACTTTGGAAAATTAAAATAAATTGCAACAGACAAAAATCACTGACCGCCTTGTCTGTTACGGCGAACTGACAGGAGTTAATCTGAGAGGAAGCAAAAAAAAGGGCGTTGCTGAATCAAGGTATGAATGACAATCTTGCACCCATCCAAAAGTTAGTTTGGGTCTAGGTTTTAAAAATCCCACAAAAGAAGATTCATATCTCAAATCAGCAACGCCGGTTGAATGGTACTCAACCCCTCTTTCTTTCCCTCCCCGTTTATCTTGACTCTAATCTCGGAATTTAGCAACAGTTTTCTTAGCTTAAATCCCAGAATTAACCTAAGTAGTCGTGCAAAATTAATTTCTTGGTTAGGATAGGCAAAAGGCAAGAGGCAAAAGGCAAAAGCTTGATCGAAATGTGTAATTAATTTTGCTTAGGTACTTACTGAAACTGATCTGCCCAATTTTCGATCACACGCTGACTTTCGCGAGCAATAACTAAAGCATTATCGGGGACATTTTTAGTGATAGTTGAACCGGCAGCCACGGTGACATTTTTTCCTAATTTTAAAGGAGCCACTAAAACACTATTTGCCCCAGTTTTTGTGCCACTGCCGATCAGAGTTTGGTGTTTTTTCACGCCATCGTAATTAGCAGTAATTGTTCCCGCACCAACGTTCACTTTTTCCCCTAAAGTGGCATCTCCCAGATAGGATAAATGGGCAATATTGGTTTTATTGCCGATGCTACTTTTTTTAATTTCAACAAAATTACCGACTCGACAATTAGCCCCAATTTTCGCTTCTCCGCGCAAATGAGCGTAGGGACCGATGCGACAACCAGAATCCACCTGACTATCAGAAATAACCGAAAATAAGACCGTTACATCGCTGCCTATCCGACTATTTTCGATTAAACTCCCCGGACCGAGACGACAACCAGAAGCGATTATCGTCTCACCGCGCAGATGGGTTTGGGGTTCAATAATCACATCGGGACTGAGGGTGACAGTATCCTCAATGGTGACACTATCGGGGTCAATAATGGTGACTCCAGCGGCCATCCAATCATCTTTGACTCTAGTTTGTAGGATATCATAGGCGGCGGCCAATTGTTTGCGATCGTTAATGCCGCTAATTTCTAAACAATCCTCCACATCCACAGCCATAACGGGATCGAGAAAATTGACCACATCCGTGAGGTAATATTCACCTTGATCGTTATTGGGGGTTAAATTAGGCAGTATAGCCGCTAATTTTGACCAATTAAAGCAGTATATACCTCCATTAATCCGGTGGTTTTGTCGTTGGGCATCGGTACAGTCTCTTTCTTCCACAATCTGCTTAACGAGATTATTGCCATCACAAAAAACTCGACCGTAACCTTTCGGGTTTGGGAGGTTAGCAGTTAAGAGGGTGGCAGCGTTACCATGGTTTTTATGAATCTGGAGAAGATTTTGCAAGGTTTCGGGACGCAACAGGGGAACATCGCCATTTAAGACCAACAAATCCCCCTGAAAGTCCTCTAAATGGGGGATTAACTGCTGAATAGCATGGCCAGTGCCTAACTGTTCCTTTTGTTCGACAAATTCGATATCCTCAAGATGCTGTAGAGTATTTCGCACCTGTTCTCCCTGATAACCGATAATCACCAGTTTTCGCCGCGGATGTAAGGATTCGCTGACATTAAGGACCCGTTCCACCAGCGATCGACTGCCGAGGGGATGTAAAACTTTCGGAAGGCTGGACTTCATTCGGGTTCCCTTACCCGCCGCTAAAATTGCTACCGCTACCATGGTCATGCTTGCCAATATCGTTCGCGACTGAGTATATCGCACTCCGATCCCTTTGGTTGCAAGAATTTTTCCCCTCTTTCATCCTGTGCCAGTTGAGAAACTACCATAAAAAGGTTTTCTTTAAGACATTGTTAAGGTACTATATACAAATTGAAACAATTAAACATAATTAGCACTCTATAGATACCGCTATGACAACTGTACTAACTAAGGAATCCTCCGCCATGAAACAGATTCGCACCACCTACCAAGCTGACCAACAGGTGAAATACCTGCATCTAGAAGCGGAAATCGAGGTACTGCTGCAACAACTGCAAAACCTCAAGCGCAAAAACCAAGAGAATCAAAACCTAAATTAAAGAAAATTTCCCTAAGAATTCTCAAATCCCACCCTCTTACTAGCGAGAAGGTGGGAAAATGTTTTTTGAGAATTCCAGATAGGTGTAGATTAATGATCAATTTTACCTTACAGCAAGCCTTCGCCCGTCGTCATGCCCTGAAAGTGATCAGTGGGTTAAATAATTTCGATCGCTCGCAGGTTCTCTCAGTAGTTAAAGCCGCTACAGCCGGAGGAGCAACTTTTGTCGATATTGCCGCTAATGCTGACCTAATTCGGGCGGTAAAAGCCTTGACAAATTTACCCGTGTGTGTATCGGCCGTCGAGCCAGAATTGTTGCTGATGGCAGTGGCGGCCGGGGCCGATTTAATTGAGATCGGTAATTTCGATAGTTTTTATGCTCAAGGACGCATTTTTGAGGCGGCGGAAGTTTTAGCCCTAACCCGCCAAACTCGCGACTTACTGCCCGAAATTACCCTGTCTGTGACAGTTCCCCATCTGCTGCCCCTCGATGAACAGGTGAGACTAGCGGAAGCTTTAGTTAGTCAGGGTGCTGACATTATTCAAACCGAAGGCGGCACTAGCAGTCAACCCCGTCACGCCGGTATTTTGGGACTGATTGAAAAAGCTGCCCCGACTTTAGCGGCAGCCCACGCTATTTCCCATGCGGTTAAAGTTCCCGTCCTCTGCGCTTCCGGTTTATCGATTGTCACCGCTCCTATGGCGATCGCTGCTGGAGCGGCCGGTATCGGTGTTGGTTCGGCGATCAATCAATTGGATAATGAAGTGGCTATGGTGGCAGCTGTGCGCGGTTTAGTCGAATCTCTGCAAGCACAACCGGTCTATATTGGCAACTAGAACAATTTTTGTCTAGATACGACGGAGAAGGGGCTGTTTTCCCTTCTCTTTTTCCCTCTGTCACCAGTCATCAGTATTCGGGAGTCAGGAGTCAGGAGGCAGGAGATAGGGTGATAGGGTTTTGGGGTGATAGGGTGATGAGACAGCTTCCCTATTTCCCTATTTCCCTATTTCCCTATTTCCCCACTTCCCCACTTCCCCACTTCCCCACTTCCCCACACCCCACACCCCACACCCCACACCCCACACCCCACACCCCACACCCCACACCCCACTTCCCACTTCCCACTTCCCACTTCCCACTTCCCCACTTCCCCACACCCCACACCCCACTTCCCACTTCCCCACACCCCCAACCCCATCAACTGTGGTAAAATGCCCTATGGCTCAAAACATTAGAGATAGAAGCACTCCACCATGATTCGAGATATCTTCATGCCCGCGCTCAGTTCCACCATGACCGAAGGAAAAATAGTTTCTTGGGTGAAGTCCCCCGGGGAAAAAGTCAGCAAAGGGGAAACGGTGTTAGTGGTCGAATCCGACAAAGCCGACATGGACGTGGAATCGTTTTATGATGGCTATCTCGCTGTAATTTTAGTCGAAGCTGGCCAGGAAGCACCCGTGGGGGAAGCGATCGCCTATATCGCCGAAACCGAAGAGGAAATTGAACTGGCAAAAGCTCAGGGAAAAACCGCCGCAGTCGCCCCTAGCAAGCCCGTAGAGACCCCAGAAATCGCTCCGCCTCCCGTTTCGATCCCCGTCGCCGCCGTTAAAGAAAATGGCCGTTTAGTCGCCTCTCCCAGAGCCAAAAAACTGGCTAAAGAATTAAAGGTGGATCTGAAAACCCTAGTGGGTAGCGGTCCCCACGGACGAATTACCGCCGAAGACGTAGAAAAAGCGACAGGAAAAGTCAGCACCGCCCCCGCTCCCGTCATTACTCCCCCGCAACCCGTCAGCGTCCCTGTAGCGGCTCCTAAAGCCCCGATTCCGGCCAGCGCCCCGGTCGGTCGGACTGTTCCCCTCACCACTCTACAAAAAGCCGTCGCCCAGAATATGTCGGTTAGCCTACAGGTTCCCACCTTCCAAGTGGGCTACACTATCACCACCGACCCACTGGATCAACTCTATCAACAGCTAAAATCCAAGGGTGTCACCATGACGGCCCTGTTAGCAAAAGCGGTAGCCAACACCCTCGCTAAACATCCTATAGTTAATGCCAGCTATAGCGACGCAGGAATTCAATACCATGGGGCAATTAACGTGGCCGTAGCCGTAGCTATGCCCGATGGTGGCTTAATTACGCCGGTTTTGCGCTCTGCTAACCAGATGGATATCTATTCCCTCTCCCGCAGTTGGAAAGATTTAGTCGATCGCGCCCGCAGTAAACAACTGCAACCGGAAGAATACAATAGCGGTACTTTTACCATTTCTAATCTGGGAATGTTCGGAGTCGATCGCTTTACGGCTATCTTACCCCCCAACCAAGGTGCGATCCTAGCCGTGGGTGCTTCCCGTCCCCAAATCGTCGTCAATAAAGATGGTTTATTCGGAGTGCAAAAACAGATGACGGTTAATCTCACCAGTGACCACCGAGTCATCTACGGGGCCGATGCGGCCTCCTTCCTGCAAGACTTAGCGAAACTGATCGAAACTGAGGTGCAGTCTTTAACTATGTAATCAGAATCTAGACAGCAGGAGCCAAGGGAGTTTCTCTCTAGCTCCTGCTTTGTTGTTACTAAAAAAATGTAAAGAATTAGCTAAAATGGGTTTAACCCTATCTATCACCCGAAACTATCGCCCAAACAAGGCCAAAAAAAGTGTTAATCTCAGGGAACTTTAAGATCTAAGCCAATATCGGTAAATTAACCCTCGATCTCGCCCTATATATTAAGCCTACAATAACTCGTATTCCCACGACCTAACGCCTACCCATAGGAAAAAATGATCACAGAGAATAGTCGCTTACGTTCAGAATTTTTAAATACACAGGTTATCACTCGCAATACAGGCAAAAAACTCGGCGTTGTTAAAGATATCCTAGTAGATATCGATCAACGAGAAGTGGTTGCCCTGGGACTCCGCGATAATATCCTCTCCTTGTCGGGAATGCCTCAATATATGTATTTATCGAGCATCAGTCAGACAGGAGACGTGGTTCTCGTTGAAGATGATAACGTCTTGGAATCCGTCGATATCGATGCTTATACTCCCTTAATCGGTAGTGAAGTGATCACGGAAACCGGCGAACCTTTAGGCAAAGTCCGCGATTATCAATTTGATCCCCTTAGTGGTCAATTACATTCCATTGTCATCGCTTCCCTGGGATTGCCTCTTATCCCCGAACAATTGATCAGTACCTACGAAATTGCCATTGAAGAAGTGGTTAGCAGCGGTCCGAATCGCTTAATTGTCTTTGAAGGGGCCGAAGAACGTCTCACGCAGGTTAGTGTGGGGGTTTTGGAACGTTTGGGTATTGGTCGTCCCCCCTGGGAAAGAGAAGAGGAAGAAGCTTATTATACTCCCGCTGCTCGTCCGGAAAATCAGTTAGGTACGGGTATTCCCCTCCGCACTCCCGTTGAGGCCGCTAAACCCGTTGAAGAACGCTGGAGTGAAGACGAATGGGAAAAAGAACCCCTGCGCGCCACTCCCCCACCGCAAAAACGGGCCGAAGCTCGTTATTATGAGGAAGAATACGAGGAAGAAGAAGATAACTGGGGAGAAGCGCGCTCAGAACGCACAGAAAGCTTTTCTCGTCCTCAGTACGACGATTACGAGGATAAGGCCGAGGATGATATGTGGGATGATGACGTGGAACCGGATTACAATCCCCCCCGCGTCAATATCACCGAGAAGAAAAAAGAGAGAATCCCCGAATACGAAGACGGTTAATTCTTGATCATCCCCCTATCCATTAGCTACATCTTTCTTAACATAAAATTTGACAAAAAAAGAAAAGTGTGCTATGTGGCTCAAGGGGGTTCTCTGGGGGGACTAATTTGATCAGATAGTTTCCCAGTCTGGCTGATATTATTTAACCTTTAATCTGGGCTATCACTGGGCCACCAATCTTCGATCACCTGCGCGATAGTATAGGGACAAAACTCGGGAAAAATGCTGAGGACTAAACCTGTTTGTTTGGCGGCCTCTCGACGCGCTCTGGTATATTCCTTATCCAAAATTTGCGCGGGATAACCGCGTAAACTGGGACTATCCTCTAACTTACGACGAATTTGCGATCGCCCATCATTGATGGAATCCAGCCAACTATCGGAGCGCCGTTGGGGTTGATATTGCCACTTGAGCAGATGAAGCAAAATTCGCTCCATTTGAGAACCAATCGCACTGCGTTCACTTTTCCCCAAATCCTCGATTTCCTCGATTAAATGCTCCCAGTCAATGGCATCCCAGCGTTGTTCCCGCAAAAGTTGAGCCGTATCCCGGGCCCAGAGAATTAAATCGCAATCGTAGGTGGTTGGCATAACCG
The DNA here is from genome assembly GCF_007095495.1 of Microcystis sp. M_QC_C_20170808_M9Col. NCBI lineage: Bacteria > Bacillati > Cyanobacteriota > Cyanophyceae > Chroococcales > Microcystaceae > Microcystis > Microcystis sp. M_QC_C_20170808_M9Col. The sequence goes on from NZ_SFBZ01000192.1 coordinate 7,416, forward strand.
GTTCCCTGTTTTTCAAGCTTTTCGGGTGGGATTGTGGGGTTAATTCTGTTAGGTTAACGATCCGGCGTTTTCTTAATGATAACTGATTACCGTTCGCTTACAACCCCTTCCGCAGTTCTAGAGTTTCCCAAAACCAGAGACCTTGCACCTCACCATTAACAAAAATATAGGGCTACAACATATATACTCATTTGTCAATAGGTAGTAATATTTAATCTGCTTATATTTCGAGTTTTGACCTGAAAATGGGCGATCAATAGAGCAGCAATTATTTTAGGTTGGGTTGACCCAAGGAAACCCAACAAAGAGTAACCTTTGGGGTGGTTAGGTTTCGCTTTTTCAAGCGAATTGAGCTATTTTCGCCCCAGTATTGTTTCGATCAATCCAACCCACGAGGCGATGCGCTGTCGCTACGCAGTGCCTTTGGCATCGCACTAACCAATAACCTCAATGGTCCGGTGCATTGGGGTTGTTAGGTTCGCGATCGCCATGACTTTGGATCACGCCGACCTTGAAAAATCGCGGTCACAACGACCCGACTTGAAATCACTCGATAGTAGACAGCATATGGGAATCGTTTGATGACTGCTCGTCGAATGTCCAGATAAACGATTGCATAAGACTCTGGCATCATGCCGATCTGATTGAGTAAGTCATCTACACAATCAATAAATTCATCACCCAAACCAGCTTGTTGACTCTCATACCAATCATAGGCATCCCTGAGGTCGTCACGGACTTCTGGACGAAATACCAGTACATACTTCATGCTTGCTTTCTGACTGATGCTTTCATCTCTTCCCAGGTGAGGACGTTATCGGGATCATTATTATGACCCTCAATCCGCTGATCGAGTTCGTGTTTTTGCGCCTCGGTTAAATCAGGATACACCTGTTCCACTGCAATACTGTCCCAAATCGCTTGAACCAGAAGGATTCTATCCTCAACACTTAAAGTTGTAATTTCATTTAGTGTAGCCGCGATATCCATACAGACAAGCTCCCGATTCAGATTGAGCGAGTAGTTCTAACAAGTTGTCATGGGTTCGGACTTGAAGCGTTAGTTTAGGCATACATAGTGATGACTCAAATACTAAGCGGCCTAACTATATATTATAGGTCAACTTTCTGCATAACACTCTCCAGAGTAACGATATGGGTCAACTTTCTGTATATCACCCGTTCTTATACAACATATATACTAATTTGTCAATAGGTAGTAATATTTAATCTGCTTATACTTCGAGTTTTGGTCTGAAAATGGGCGATCAATAGAGCAGCAATTATTGTAGTTGGGTTGACCCAAGGAAACCCAACAAAGAGTAGCCTTTGGGGTGGTTGGGTTTCGCTTTTTCAAGCGAATTGAGCTATTTTCGCCCCAGTCTTGTTTCGCTCAACCCAACCCACGAGGAAGTTGCATTAGGGAACGCACCCTACAAGATTGCGCTCTGCTACGCAGTGCCTTTGGCATCGCACTATCGTACCCCGAATGAGGTATTCTATCCCACATTCCGCACCCTCAACTGTCACATAAGCTGTCCCCCTCCAGAGACTTGAGTAAAAATACTTAGCTGGTGAAGGTTTTCTCGGTGGCCGTTAGGGGGAGCTTGAGACCCCTAATT
>NZ_SFBZ01000193.1:0-16094 GCF_007095495.1 Microcystis sp. M_QC_C_20170808_M9Col
TAGGGCTAATTGTGCATCTGCTGGGCAAACAAATTAGCCTGTAATTCAGAGCCGGCAATCGTTTTGACGATTTAGATAAAATTTTCAATGTGACACTTTAGGGTGCGGAATGTGGGATGGAATGTCCTCAGTCCTGACAGTGCCGACTCCAGCAGTCAGTGTCCCCGAACCCTCTAGCCTTCTTGGTTTGATCACCCTGGGCGGCTTAATGTTAGGGGGTGCTGTTAGACTTACTGGGGGCGGCAGCGACACTTAAGCGCCATAGAAAACGGGTTTCTTTGAGAAACCCGTTTTCTAGAATACAGGTTTCCTCTCTCTTGTTTTGGGGGAGGTTTTTTGATCTAAATTATGCTAGGATTAGCTCTAGAATGATCAAAAATCATGACTACACAAGCAACAGTAATCCAAGGCACAGCCAAAGAAATTAGAGAAGCACTGGCGCTTATACCAGATGATGAAATTGTCCGCCTTATGGTAGGTCGTCCCAGCTTATCTATTATTGCCAGAAAATTACAGCACGAGGCCGCAACTCTTGGCATGACAGATGGGGAACACGACGCACTCATGGCATCGTTAAAAAATGATTGGTGATGCGGGTTGTTGTTGATACCAATATTCTTGTCAGTTTCGCCATCCGTCCGAACGAAAATTTTGAGCAAATGTTCAATTTTTTGGCGAGACAAGGTATTACCTTGATTTCCGATGATACAGTTGCCGAACTATTCACCGTACTAAACAGAGAAAAATTTCGCAAATATATCCGACAAGACAGCGCCATGGATTATATCGAGTGGTATGTTGGCATTTCAGAATCTGTCACCGTCACCGAGTCTGTCATCGCTTGCCGCGATCCAAAGGACGACAAATTTCTCTCCCTCGCTGTTGCGGGAAAGGCAGACTGCATAATCGCTGGGGACAGTGATCTGTTAGATATGATCGCCTACGAGGGAATTCCTATCTATCGCGCTACCGATTTTCTCAAACTATTTTGCGAATAACAGTGATGCTGTCCGCAAGGCCATAAAATAATGTGCCAAGGGAGAGGAGACGCGGGTTTCCTCTCTCTATTTTTTGGGGGTTTTATGGGAAGATCGCTATGGTGCAATCCCGATCATAATGAAACGAGACTCGATATTTTACCGGCTTTTCCAACAATCCCCCTCCCTTCTCTTCGATTTACTGGAAAACCCACCCGATAATGCCACCGAATACCGCTTTGACTCCGTAGCCGTCAAAGAACCCAAATTTGAGATCGATGGCGTATTTCTCCCACCCGATACTGATAGGAACGGGGTGATTTATTTTTGTGAAGTACAATTTCAAAAAGACGAACGACTCTATGAGCGGGTTTTTGGTGAATCATTTTTATATTTCTACCGCCAGCGAGAACGATTTGCCGATTGGCAAATTGTTGTCATCTATCCCACCCGTAACCTAGAACAAAGTAACACCCATCCCGACCAATCGCTTCTCAATTGTGAGCAAGTGCATCGAGTTTATCTGAAAGAATTAGGGGAAATTCAGCAGTTACCCCTAGGGGTTGCCTTGATGGTACTCACTACTGTAGAAGAAACCCAAGCAGCGGAAGCAGCCCGCTATTTACTAGCAAGAACCCAACAGCAAATTCCCGATCCAGAAGCCAGTCGTGCCATAATAGAAATGATTAGTACAATTATGGTGTATAAGTTTACTAACTTGAGTCGGCAGGAGGTTGATACAATGCTAGGACTACAATTGGCAGATACAAGGGTATATCGTGAAGCCAAGGAGGAAGGTCGTCAGGAAGGAGAATCTGCGCTCATCCTGCGGCTCCTCTCGCGTCGGATCGGTGAAGTGACTCCTGAACAGCGATCGCAGATTCAAGCTCTCTCAATTAATCAACTGGAAGCTTTAGGAGAAGCTTTGTTAGATTTTACCAAACCGGGAGATTTAGAGGAATGGTTGCGATCGCTTCTGTAGGTGAACTTGGTGTTAAAACTATTTGGTTGGGACTAGGAAGATGACAGTATATCAGCCAGACTTGGAAACTATCTGATCAAATTAGTTCCCCCATAGAACCCCCTTGAGCCATTTTGCACACTTTTCTCTCTTTGTCAAATTTTATGTTAAGAAATATGTGACTAATGGATAGGGGGAGAAGGGGAAAAGCCAACCTAAGATTAACCCTGCACCATCACCGAGGCAGCGGCAGCCACACCGGCGCCAGGGGTGACACCTTCGACACCTAACTCAATTAAAGTCGCTTCAATGGCAGCGATAACCGTGAGGATATCCCTCTCACTGGCAAAACCTAAATGACCGATACGGAAGATTTTACCCTTGAGGTGATCCTGACCACCAGCGAGAGCGATGTCGAACTTTTTATTGAGAGTCGAACGAATTTTTTCCGCATCCACCAGAGTGGGGGCCACCGCAGTAATCGCCGTGGAAGCGCAGGAATCCGCCGCGTAGAGGGGCAAATTCAGGGCCTGCATACCGGCCCGCGTCATCTTCGTTAAGCGTTGGTGACGGGCGAAAATTGCCGCTAATCCCTCCCTTCTCATCATTTGCAGAGAAGCTTGTAAACCGTACATCAGGTTAACTGGAGGGGTAAAAGGGGAACTATCCTCATCGGTGGCTTTTTTGTATTTGCCCAAATCTAGATAAAAACGGGGTAGTTTGGCGGTTTCGTAGGCTTTCCAAGCTTTTTGACTTACGGAAACAAAACCTAAACCGGGAGGAATCATATAACCTTTCTGGGAACCAGAGCCGACCACATCTAAACCCCATTCATCGATGGGAATATGATAAGCTCCTAAACTGGTGACAGCATCGACGATAATTAAAGCTTCCCCGTGGTCTTTTACCGCTTTGTTAATGCTTTCCAAGTCATTGAGAACCCCGGTGGAAGTTTCCGAATGGGTGATAATTACCGCTTTGATGGCTTTTTCCTTGTCTTCGGTCAGTTTAGCGGTGAATGCTTCTGGATCTAGGGGTTTACCCCATTCTGCCTTAACTACATCCACATTTAAGCCGTAGGCTTTCGCGACTTTCGCCCAACGTTCCCCAAATTTACCATTATCCCCCACCAAAACTCGATCGCCGGGGCTGAGAAAATTAATAATTCCCGCTTCCATGACACCGGTTCCCGAAGCGGTTAGCATTAAAACATCGCCACTGGTTTGATGCAACCATTTGAGATTTTCGGTTAATTCGGCGATTACCTTGCTAAAAGCACCCGTCCGATGACCTATCGGTGCTTTAGCCATAGCCAATAATACCGCTTCCGGCACTGGTGTGGGGCCGGGAATCATCAACATATTTTTATTTTCCATGGTTCGTCCTCTCTCGTTGGGCTATATTCAAAAAGATAAAAAACCAAATCTCGATCGCATCAATTCTGAGGGGATGATTTAAGATTCGGCAAACTCTGATTATATCCCGGCAGATAGCCTTGTCAGGAGTCAGTATTCAGGAGATAGGGTGATAGGGTTTTGGGGTGATGGGGTTTTGGGGTGATAGGGTGATGAGACAGCTTCCCCAATTCCCCACTTCCCCACTTCCTAACTCCTATTCCCGATTTTCAAAGAGTTTTTGGATACCGAGGGCAGGATCAGGCAGTTTTACCAAAGATTCGCCAATTAGAACCGCATTTGCTCCCGCTTGTTTCACTTTCGCCAGATCTGTTGCTGTGTGTAATCCCGATTCGCTGACGATCAGAATACCTTTTTCTCGCACCTGTTCGCCCCTGGCTTCTAGTAATTGGCGAGTATTGTCTAAATCGACTGTAAATGTCTCTAAATTGCGGTTATTAATGCCGATTAGTTCGATTCCCTCAATGGCTAACACTCGATCGAATTCGGCCAGACTATGCACCTCTACCAAAGCTGTCATCCCTAAACCCTTGACAATTTTGACAAAATATGCTAAGTCTTGATCGCTTAAAATAGCGGCAATTAAAAGGACGGCATCGGCTCCTTTAGAGCGAGCGTAGTAGATTTGATAGGGATAAAGGATAAATTCCTTGCATAATAGGGGTAAAGATACCGCTTGCCGGACGAGGCTAAGATTTTCGTAACTACCTTGAAAAAACTTACTATCGGTTAAAACCGATAAACAAGTGGCCCCTCCCTGTTCATAGGTACGGGCGATCGCTACAGGATCAAAATCTTCCAGGATAACTCCCTTGCTAGGGGAAGCTTTTTTCACTTCGGCAATCAAAGCGGGTTGGGTTTTACCCTGTTTTAAGGCGGCTAAAAAGTCGCAAGGTGGCGCAGTATTGGCTATTTTTTGGCGTAATTCTAATAAAGGCAACCGTTCGCGCAATTTATCGACTTCTATCTCCTTATGCCAAACGATTTCTTCTAAAATATTTTGCGGTTGTGCCTCTGGCACTTTCACCACATAACTCAAACTCTCAACTTTAACGGCAGGATTGGGGTGTTTTCTTCGGATCTGCATTTTTTCACTGTCCAGAGTGTGAACAGTGATTAGTTTAACAGTGATTAGTTATCGGGAATTGAAATAGAGACGCAGTTAACCACGTCTCTACAGATATTTATCTATACTTTTGTGGATATTCCCAGTCCTCACCGAAAGGCTATTGCATAGCTTCGATCGAACGTTCTAAAATCTTATCTTGGAGTTTTTCGTCTTCTTGACGATTTTCAGTTAATAAAACCCGTGCTTTCGCAGTTCCTGCCTCCCCTTCCCCTAAAAGCTCCTCTGTACGAGTTAAGACATTTTCTTCGAGCATTCCTTCTGCTTGTCGTTCTTGGGTTAGATTAAGACGTGCTTTTTCTTCAATATTCATATATTTATCCTTGCCACAGGTGCGATCAACTTCTACCCTTAGTCTGACACAAATTTAGTATTCCGTATCATTAACTACAGAAAAATTTAGAATCTTACTGGCGAAACTGAGATTTAGGTATTTTTTCTCATTCCTTAAATGGACAGGGATCGATCGACCTCAAGCTATACAATAAAACCTATGGAACAATTCCCCAGCGTAATCAAGCTTGTATATCGGGCGAATAATGATCGATTGCCTACTAAACCAACAGATTTCTGGACAGTATCCGACTCTATCGTAATATCCTATTTGCAGAGCTTATGACCAAAGGTAATTTAAACGATCTCATCCGTACAGAAGCTAATAAAGAGGTAGAATCCCAACCCTCTCCTTCTGCCAAACGTCCGAAGGAAACTAACGCCACCCTACAGGCAAAAATTAAGGACTTGACGGCAGAGTTAGAAAAAACCGAGAAAAATGGGCAAACTCTCCAAGAAAAAGTTATTTCTCTGGAAGAAGAACTTAAAGAACATCTGGAACTCTCTGTCAGTTTACAGCAGTTACAACAACAGACCGAGCAGTTAGAATCTGTCCTCTCGGAAAAAACCACTTTGGTGGCAAAATTATCGAGCCAATTAAGTCAATCCCAGACGGAATTAACCGAGAAAAAACAGTTAATTGAAAAATTATCGAGTCAATTAAGTCAATCCCAGACGGAATTAACCGAGAAAAAACAGTTAATTGAAAAATTATATAATCAAATTAAAACCCTAGAAAATAGTCCCACCGCCACCCCTGAACCGTCAGCAATTACCAAACTATTGCCTAAGAAACCCAGTCTTTATAACTTTGAAATGGCCACTTTAGCCCGTTATATTGCCCCCAATCCTACCCCCACAGAGTTAACGGATTCCGATATCGGTTGGTTCGATTAATTATGGCTAGTAAAAATCAAGAACAACAACATCCACAGGAAAGACTTGATCGCCCGATTGTTGATCAGCTGCTGCAATCAGAACCCAATGATTTAAACTTAGCTGAATGCGCTCGTTTACGCATACGTTATCAAAACTTTCCGGGGGCAAGAGAAATCCAAAGAGATTTAGATTTAATCCTAGAAAAATGGCAGTTAGATGAAGCCAGTTTATGGGCAAAAACTCGACAACTGCACAGTCACGGACAAGTGTATCAAATTCGCCAAACCGAGGAGCAACAGGATTGGAGTTAAATTGCAGCAGTTATCTTAATGGTGCGAGAGGAAAAATCAAACCTATAATTTGATTTTATCTAATAATCTCTGAAAAGGATTTTTTGGTTTGCTTGCTGGCGGATCTGCGGGGGGATTAGGATCATCTAGATAACGATAATATTTCCAGATATCCCAGTAGGGACACCCCGGTTCAATGCGAATTCCTGCCCAATGTAAATATTTTAAGGGCTGATTTAATCTCGGATCGATTAAAATATTCCCCTGAGGTTGAAAATGAGAACTTCCCCCCCAATTTCCCGCTTGACAACCCGGAGCGCGGACAATATTAAATCGATTGGGAACTCGTTTGAGAATGGTATAATTAATAATCGGTTGATCGGAGGTTTTTTGAGAAAAATCAAAATATTCTGGATGAGCGGCACATTCTTGAAAAGCACTATATAATTCCTGTTCTGAGAACAGATTCTTTTTACTAGCCCAAAAACCACCGTTAAACATTCCACTTAGATCATTTTCTGTGAAGATTCCTTGTTCTAAAACAATCGGATTAAAAACATCAGTAATCCCTTTTTTGTGTTGGTAATCACAGCAGAGAAAATCGTAGGTATCGAGGAAATTTAGATTATCTATTATTTTTTCAAAAACTACGATATCCGTATCGATATAAAGAAATTGATCTAATTCTCCAAACCAACACACCTGCTTGCGAAATTGATTGGGACGAGCAAAGAATTTTTCTCCAAAAATATCATAGATTTTCTGGGCTAATTCTTCCACTAATTGCAGATCGGGATAGAGAATAACGCCATATTTTTCGGACAATAAATCGGCAATTTTTTGATAATTATTGTCGTAGGGAATCAAGATGACGGGAGAATCTGGATCGTACAAACGAATACTATTCATTAATGCGATCGCCTGCTCGATAACTCGATCATTAGCGGTAATGTAAATTCCTCGCTTCATAAATATCCTGGGGGTAAGAGTTAGAAATAATTATATAGCAGTTATCTTAATGGTGAAGTAGAAAGTTTTCCTTTTGGGGAGTCAGCCATCAGCTTTTTTCTCCCGATATCCCTGTTCACTGATAACTGATCACTGATCACTGATCACTGAATAGCCGATCGGTCTTTCTCTGTCAACTCTTAAGAAGTCGTGGGTTTCATTTTTGAATTAGCGAATAATTAAGGAAATATCACTGCTACTTAAACAGTTTTTTCTTAAGTTTAGCCAGAGAACTCTGTATCCATAATTTTTTAAGTCGCAGGGGTTCTAAACCTTCTATATCAGCCGGATAGCGTTTTTTAATATCAAAGAAATCATTAATTTCTCTTAAAATTGTTTCAAAACGTGGTAGTAATTTTTCGGGATTATAATCATCGATAAAATTAGCTGGTAAAGAATTAACGGGAAAATTACGGACATAATTAAGAATACGTTCCAGATCGTATTGACTGGAATAAGCCCCGATTTTTTGACAATTGAAACCGGGATCGAGATAATCGGCTAGGGCGCTATTAACACTAGAAAATACCGTACAACCACAGGCTAAAGCTTCTAGGGGCGGTAAGCCAAAACCCTCCGTTAAACCGTTTACAGCCCAATATTCAGCCGAATCGTAGAGATAAACCCGACTGCGATTGAATAATCCCACTAAATCCTCCACATAGCTATCTAAAACCTTAACGCGGCAGTGGGGACGGAGGGCGGGAACTAGACGATTGAGAAGATACTTTGAGGATTTGCGCCCCTGTACTAGGACATCGATATCTCTTTCTAAGCCTAAATTGAGAAATTCTGAGCCAATTTGATTAGGAAGATAGTAAATTAAAGCATTAGGAGCCTTTTCTCCCCAATACCCCATAGTATTACGGCTAACGGTGATAATTGGTATTTGGGAGGGTAAACGGAAGCCGTAACCTGTACTATGGGCATGATAAATGATATTATGCGATCGCAATCTTTGCACCAATTTAGGAACATCAAAACCCCAGCTAACCACAAAAATACTGTCATCCGAGCTTATTTTCGCGAGTATATCCTCTAAAAAAGGATAATTTAACTCTTTTTGACGATAAGTCACAATCTGGGCGCTACAAATTTGACTAGCCAAATTGACAGTTTTCATTTCTGCCCACAGTCCACCCCCACCAAAAGGAGAAGTAGTACCGGGCAAAAGAAAATAGAGATTTCTCATCAGGATAATAGAAGTTTTGGTTAAGCGGTAGTTTGGAGACTTGGCTATTCTATACTTAATTATTAAGGTGTGAGGTATCTAAAGGCAATAGTCGATCGAGCATAAGTGTAATTACTACTAAATAAATTTTTTAGCCTTGAGTCGGCTATCAAGAGACTTAGCTAGTTAATTACAAATTCTGCTAATTAATAAATATTAATAAACCGCAACCAGCTAGATAACTGGAATTTCACGGGCAAGCCATTAAGCCTTAAAAGTATTGCTATGCAAGGATCGTAGTCGAAAAAGCAAAACTACGGGTTTCCCTGTGGATGCGGTTTATCAGAGAAATTAGAATACTTGACTAGAGGCTTCGCAGTTTGCTATACTAGCAAGCAAGTAAGCAAAACACACAAGGGGATTATTGGTCATGAAAATAAAACTTAAAAGATTAATAAAAAATTATGCATATTATTTCGAGAGCCACCTTAAGAATTTTTTGGGAAACTCATCCAGAGGCTCAGGCTGGTCTGCGTTATTGGTACAAGCAAGTTAGTCAAGCAAAATGGCAAAGTTTCCAAGATATTCGTCAGGATTTTTCTTCGGCTGACTTAGTGGGTAATTTTATAGTATTCAACATTTGCGGCAACAACTATCGACTAATAACTTATGTTGATTTTCAACATAGAAATGTTTTCATTAGAAAAGTACTAACCCATGCTGAATATAATAAAAACCAATGGAAAAAAGATTCGTGGTTCAATAAATATTGATCTAAATCTCTGAATCTCCAAATAAGTAGGGAGGAAAAATTATTTGTAGGATGGGTTAGCGGTAGCGTAACCCATGCGGGCGTTGGGTTTCATGCTTCAACCCAACCTACGTTTATCTTATATTTAATTCCACCCACCCACTTATGAAAACTATAAATTATTAACTAAAAATTTTGTATCTCCTTCAGTCACCCCTATTTAAACCATAAAATTAGAGTTATCTTTATGTTTGCCACTGATAAATACTTAGAATTATTAAAGCAATACCCTCCTCGTCCTATTCACAATGAGGAAGACTTAGAAATGATGCAGGAGGTTATTAATCGCCTTTTAGACAAACCCCAATTAACGGCAGAAGAAAGGGAATATCTAAATGTTTTAGGGGCTTTAATTTATGAGTATGAGGAAAATCAAGAGCCAATACCTGATATTTATGGACTTGAATTGTTGAAATTCATATTAGAGGAAAAAAACCTACAAAAGCAAGATTTGCTATCTATTTTTGAAAGCAAGTCAACCCTGGATGACATTCTTGATGGCCAACAAGAGTTAACTCCTATCTATATTCAAAAATTAGCCAATTTTTTAAATATATCTCCTGATTTATTTTTTCCTAGTTAGTCACAAAAAATGCGCTAGACAGTTAAGCTTATTTCCTGTCTTAACGCATAGGTTAACGGACTAAATCAAAGCCCGATAACGCCCCAAAGCCAGTAGAGGGAAATACTGCTGATAGAAATGATATTTCAGGTAAAAATGACAGGGAAAACCTGTACCGGTGAAGTAATCTTCATCCCATGTACCATTTTCTTTTTGGGTAACAAGAAGATAGTTAACGCCCTTTTCAATCACTTCTCGCTGATAATTGCCGGTGACTTTCCCGACGGCTAATAAACCGATTAATGCCCAAGCAGTTTGGGAAGCGGTACTATTTCCCTGTCCTTTAAATTTAGGGTTATTGTAACTAAAACAGGTTTCACCCCAACCACCATCAACATTTTGACAACTGCTTAACCAATTGGCTCCTTTTTGCAATTGATGGCGATATTTATTCGGTTCCAGAAAAGCCAAAGCAGATAATGCCCCACTGGTTCCATAAATATAATTTACACCCCAACGACCAAACCAACTACCATCAGCTTCCTGTTCTTTTTCCAGATAATCCAAAGCTTTTTTAACTCGATTTTCCTCCATGTTGACATCACAAGTACCTAACATTTCTAGAACTCTGGCAGTCACATCAGCCGTATTAGGATCGATCATTGCTTTTAGATCGGCATAGGGCAAAGAATTAAGCCAGTTTTGATCGTTATCGATGTCAAAAGCTCCCCAACCACCAGCTTTACACTGCATAGTAGCCATCCAATTAACTGCCCGTTTCATCACAGCTTTTTTAATATTTTCATCGGGCATTTTAATTAACTCTAAAGCCATCACCACCACTGCCGAATCGTCTAAATCGGGATACCAGCGATTGTCAAATTCAAAAGCCCAACCGCCGGGGGTTCCGATTTTATTTTTAATCGCCCAATCGCCATAATCAAGAATTTGTTGATCGATTAACCATTGTCCCGCTTTAATCATAGCTGGATGAGCGGGATTTAGCCCAGATTCAATTAGCGATCGAATTACCCAAGCCGTATCCCAAACCGGCGAAACACAGGGCTGTACACAATAGGTATTATCTGTCTCAATGGCAAAATTATCCACCGCTTTTAAACCCCGGGCAACAATCGGATCGTAAACATCATAACCTAGGGCTTTTAAAGCTAACAGAGAATTTAACATCGCCGGGATAATTCCCCCCCAATCGCCTGTGTCTTCCTGTCGTTCAATTACCCATTTTTCCGCCGCTTTCAGACTTTCTTGACGGAAGGGAACTAAATCAGTTTTTTCTGCCCATTTAAACAGCCCATCTAACCAGAGAAAAACATCCGCCCAATCGTTATTTTTTGGTAACTCATACTTGACATTATTCACCCCTTCTGTATAGAGTTCATCGAGATTAAAACCCATTTTATACACGGGTTTTTTGTCGAAAACAATTAATAAAGGAACCGTACTTCCCCGCGCCCAACTGGACATTTCATAGATAGTAAAAGGGAAATTTTCCGGCAGTAGCATAATCCAAGCGGGGATAGAGGGAACCCCCTGCCAATCGTAACAACCAATCAAAGCGAGGTGCATTTTGGTGAAAATGCGGGTTTTGCTGATGCCACCTTTGGCTAAGATAAATTCTCTAGCTTTTTCTAAAGCAGGATCATTAGCGGGAATTCCCAATAGTCGCAGCCCCATGTAGGCTTCCACAGTGGTGCTAAGATCGCCACCATCCCCATAAAATAACTCCCAAGCGCCGTTAGGACACTGTTGCTGACGCAGATAGGTGGCGGCTTTGTCTAGGGGGCGTTTTTTGTCAGTTTTCCAGATTTTGTGCAGTAAAATTGCTTCTGAGGTGATGGTGACATTAGATTCTAATTCTGCCCACCAGTAACCCTCAGAGTATTGGGTAGAAAGTAAATAATTTTGAGAAAGTTCGATCGCTTTCGCTGTTTTAGCGGCTATTTCGGTTATTTTGTCCTGAATCTGCATTTTTTTCCGTTCGACAACCTCTAGAGACCACGAGTGCAATTGACATCCTCACCGCCGTAAACGGACGGTGATTCCTCACCACGCCACCTTTTTAGAATGATCGCGTCAATGGGGTTGACGCTTCACAGGATGCTGCTACCTTAGCAGTAGTCTTACGCTTTCCGACCCGTCCATATTCATAATTCATAATTCCCTGAAGACAAAAAGGGTACGAAACTCGCACCCCACCAGATTGATCTTCATTGAACTTACTTTTTCTTTTTGCCTTTAGCGGGCGGATTATCCTTCGCTGCCGGTTCCGGGGCTTTTTCCTCCACTTGCGGGGCGGCTGCTACGGGTTCCGGGGCTTTTTGTCCCATTTGGGCGGCTACTTCGGCGGCGAAATCCGTTTCTTCTTTTTCGATCCCTTCACCTAGTACAAAGCGTTGGAAACGACGCACCTGAATATTTTCTCCCAAAGCGGCGATCGCTTGTTTAAGCAATTCGTCAATACTGATGTTCTGATCGCGGATAAAGGGTTGATCGAGCAAGGAAAGTTCTTTCAAACGTTTTTCAATACGGCCAGCCACGATTTTTTCTTTGATATTATCGGGTTTATTGGCTAAATCGTCCCGTCCCATCTCAATTTCTTTTTCTTTGGCAGAGATTTCGGCGGGAATATCGGCCACTTTCACATATTCGACGTTAGGACAAGCGGCAATCTGCATCGCCACGTCATTAACCAATTTTTTGAACTCCTCGCGACGGGCAACAAAATCGGTTTCACAGTTCACTTCTACTAAAACACCGATGCGGCTGCCGGTGTGGATGTAACTGCCGATCATCCCTTCTGCCGCTACCCGACTAGCTTTTTTCTCGGCGGAAGTAATCCCTTTTTGACGCAACCATTCGATCGCTTTGGTTATATCCCCCGCGTTTTCCGTCAGCGCCCTCTTGCAATCCATCATGCCGGCGCCAGTCTTTTCCCTAAGTTCTTTAACCTGTTGTGCTGTAATTTCTGCCATAAAATTCCTAACCTACTGCTTATAATTGATCATGCCACGAGAGGGGCAGGTTTGACCGCTCGATAGGTCCGGAAAGTTTCCCCCCGAACCTAGCGGCGATCAATAGCTAATTTTCCCTAGTTATCGTCGTCTCCACTGGCAAATTCGGCGGCGTATTGGGAATAATCACCTTCTTCCTCGTACTCGGTTTCATTATCGTAGTCTTCCTCGTATTCTTCCACCGCTGCTTGACCACCGCGACGACCTTCGATGATCGCATCGCTAATTTTGCCTAAAATCAGTTTGACTGAGCGAATTGCGTCATCGTTGGCGGGAATCGGCACATCTACCAAGTCAGGATCGCAGTTAGTATCCAAGAGGGAGATGATGGGAATGCCCAATTTTTGGCATTCTTGGATAGCGTTGTATTCCCGACGCTGATCCACTACGACGACTAAATCCGGCAGCCGGCGCATGGTTTTAATGCCACCGAGGTATTTTTCTAGTTTGCCTAATTCCCGACGCAGTACCGATGCTTCTTTTTTCGGTCGTTTATCGAGGGCGCCGCTATTTTCTAATTCTTCTAATTCTTTGAGTCTTTCTACCCGGCCGCGAATGGTTTCCCAGTTGGTTAACATTCCCCCTAACCAGCGTTGGTTAACGAAGTGGCTACCGCTGCGTAAAGCTTCCTGTTTAATGATTGCTGCCGCTTGCCGTTTCGTACCGATGAATAAAAAGCGTTTACCGCGATCGGCTTCTCCTCGGACAAATTCGTAAGCTTCTTCGATTAATTGGGCAGTTTGCACCAAATCAATGATATGAACCCCATTCCGGGCAGTGTAGATGTACTGAGACATTTTCGGGTTCCAACGGCGCGTTTGATGGCCAAAGTGAACCCCAGACTCTAGCAATTCTGCAAGAGAGACAACGGGCATATTTTTCTCCTTTTCGGGTTTATCCTCCATCTAGGGCTGGATTTCTAGATTCCTAGAAACACCCGATCGCCTAGATGTGCGATTTTTGACAACTTTTCTAGTCTAACACGAAAGGGCGCAATTGCATACCCGTAAATATTGGGTACTGAGGGCTTCCTACTGCAATTCCTCAAGTTTTTTCAAAACCGCTTCTGCATGGGCTTTTACCTTGACATTTGACCAAATATAGGCAATATTTCCCCGGGGGTCGATCAGGAAAGTGGATCGTTTAATCCCCATATATTCCTTACCCATAAATTTTTTTAATCCCCAGACTTGATAAATTTCCGCCAGTTGATGATCGGGATCGCTCAATAATTGAATAGTTAAATTGTGTTTTTCAATAAAACGACAGTGGGACTTTTCTGAATCGGGACTAACTCCCAGAATTACCGCATTTAATTGCTGAAATTGCGGCGACAAAGCGGTAAAATCGATCGCTTCTGTGCTGCAGCCCGGAGTGTTATCTTTGGGATAAAAATATAAGACCAACCATTGACCGGCAAAATCTGCTAATTTACTAATTTCGCCTCTTTGGTTGGGGGTGGCAAATTCGGGGGCTTTTTGTCCAACTTCTAGGGTCATTTTTAGGAGTGTAAAGGCAAGAGTAAGAAAGGAGCGAGGGAGAGGGAAAGCAATAGCCAGACTTGATAGTTAAATCTGGGAAATTCGGGTTTTTCTGACTCGACTAACGCTTCAATTCTCTCTAATAAACGATTATTTAAGGAATTATCACTCAGAGCGACACAGCAACTATCAGAGAAACTTATTTCCGCTACTTGATTAACTTTTTCTGCCACTAAAAGCAGCGATTCAGCTAATAGTAAATAATCCACTTGTCCGGAAGCGTACTTATCGGCGCGTAATTCCCGCAAGAAGACCAATTCTGACCATAAATTCTCGCTATTGGGCAGCCAAGAAGACATCGATCGCAACCAACCTAACCAGAAAAACCAGAAAGTGTCATGATATTCTTGGTGAGCTTGTTCGTGGGCTAAAACTGCTTGTAAATGTTCTTGATCTAAGAGATTTAATAATCCTTGGGTTACAATTAACTCCGACTTCCAAAAGCCAACTCTGGCACTGTAGGGAAAATCCACAGCTAAAACTCTCGCTTTCTGAGCGGTGATTTTTTTGAGGGGATAACTGCTAAAATCCCGATGGGTTTGCCAAGTTTGATAGGATAGTTTTATCAAACAAAATATAGCAAAAACTAGCCAAATTATAGCACTAAAGTAACTAATTAAACTGGAGTTATAGCCTAGCATTTGCCCGCGATAGCCCATACAAACCACCGATATAACTGTCATTAACAACAGCAAAGGAGGAAAGAGGAAGAAAAATAGCGTTATCTGCCAACGACGCTGATAGCTAGGCAGAAACCAACGTAAACCAATGGCGATAGTTAATGCTAGTAATAACATTAAACTGTGCATTAGCGTTCTCTCCGTTGTTGACGCAGGGTATCTAAACGAGAGGCGATCGCTTTTAATTGTTCGACACTAGCAGTATCGAGACTATCGGCAAAAGAAGCCACCACATCCGCGTTACCAATAGCCAAAAAACGATGTAATTGTTCGTAGGCTTTAATTGCCTGTGCTTGTTCCTTAGAAACCATCGGTTTCCAGTAGAAAATTCGACCCTGTTTATAACAACTTAACCAGCCTTTATTAGTTAAACGACGCAGTACCGTAGTCACAGAAGTATAGGCTAGATCCCGTTCTGGATCCGCTAAAATGCGATCGTGGACATCCTTAACGCTAACGGGTTCCAATTCCCAGACAATATTGAGAATTTCCGCTTCTAGGGGGCCAAGGGATAACTGTTTTGGTTGATAGGTCGGCAATTGAGCCATAGTCACACAGAAATGAAGATTACTTTCCTGATCATAGCGGCGGATATCGATCGCCTGATAAAATAGCAACGATCCTTTATATTGTCTTTATGTCCACCGAAACTAATTTAACCACAACTACGGGCTCTGATGCCATTGATGTGGCGATCGCTAATGGCATTGATTTTGATGGTTCCCCAATTCCCCCGGCAAAATTGGAACTTTATCACCGGGTAATGGGTTTGGAAGCAGGACGACAAAGAAGCGGAGTATCTAACACGATGAGATCGCGAATTGTCCGCATCGGGGCCAAACATATCCCCCAAGAGGAGTTAAATCAGCTGTTGTTAGCCGCCGATTTTGCCCCTCTCAAGGAGAAAGAAATCGCTTTTTACCTATAATGTCGGCTTTTCATCTCTCGGTTTCACCTCGGAGATGAAAAGTTCCGCCAGCATAGAACAGCGAAGCACGACTAAGAATAACTCTAATCTATAGTTGCCAATTTAATTTTAGTATGCTAGAGTAGTTTGCGTGGTAGGTCGATAACGCAAAATGTTTGTTTTAGAGTACAAGCTTAGAGGAAAACCATCTCAATATCAAGCCATTGATGAGGCTATTCGGACAGTACAGTTTGTTCGGAATAAATGTCTTAGATATTGGGAAGACAATAAAGGTGTAGGACAAAAGGATGTATATAAATATGTCACTCAATTAAGAAGTGAATACCCTTTTGTTCAAGACCTTAACTCTACAGCTTGTCAACAGGCTTGCGAACGGACTT
>NZ_SFBZ01000194.1:0-4840 GCF_007095495.1 Microcystis sp. M_QC_C_20170808_M9Col
TTTTATGAACAAGAAATTGATTGGTTTCGGCTACAGGCAGGAGAATATATTAAACTAGAACCCGATAGTGAGGGCATAATGCGCTCCCAAATCTTCCCCGGTTTATGGCTAGATAAAAACGCTTTATTAACGGGCGACTTAGGAAAAGTTTTAGTGATTTTACAGCGAGGGTTAGAAACAGCAGAACATCGAGATTTTGTCAATAAATTAACTGCCAATCACAGCTAGATTGTAAAATTAGATAATTATTCTTGATCCACTGTCCTATAATTACAGAAAGAGTATTTTTGACTTGAATTTGTTCTTAACTGTACCCCCGTTTTACCCCAATAATCTCGCCCCTGATAATCTTCTCATCACCTTACTTTATGTCAAATCTAATCCTTTTCTGGCATCGTCGCGATTTACGTCTCTCGGATAATCTTGGACTGAGTAAAGCTAGGGAGCGTAGTCCGAAAATTATCGGGGTTTTCTGCCTCGATCCTGCTATTTTAGAAGGGGATGATATCGCCCCGGCTAGGGTTGCCTATCTCCTCGGTTGTCTAGAGGAATTAGAAAAAAATTATCGCCAAAAAGGTAGTCAATTACTGATTATTCGCGGCAACCCCAGTCAAACACTCGTCAATTTAGCCAGCAATTTATCGGCAAAAGCAGTTTTTTTTAACCTCGATATCGAACCCTACGCGCGTCAACGGGATCAACAGGTAATCGCCGCTTTACAAACAAAAGGAATTGAGGTAGAAACCTTCTGGGATCAACTTCTCCACGCTCCAGGACAAGTCCTCACCCTCTCAAAAAGTCCCTACACCGTATATACTCCTTTTTGGAAAAATTGGAGCCAATTAGCCAAAGCCAGCCCCAAAACCCTAGAAAACCTGCAAGGATTAGACGAAAATGAGGGGGAGAAACTCGCAGAAACTATTAACTTACCAACCCTAGAAAATTTAGGTTTTACTTGGCAAAACCCCTTACCCCTCGCTCCCGGAGAAAAGGCCGCCCATAGCAGATTAGAAGAATTTTGTCAAGGGGTTATTAACAATTATCAAGAAGATCGTAACTTCCCCGCTTTCGATGGGACCTCGCGCTTGAGTGCCGCTTTAAAATTTGGGGCGATTGGCATCCGCACAATTTGGACCGCAACCCTAGAGTTATTAGAAAATTGCCGGGCCGAGGAAGCAAAAAATAGTATTATCACTTGGCAGCAAGAGTTAGCTTGGCGGGAATTTTACCAGCATTGTCTCTATTTTTTCCCAGAATTGGCGGTCGGTGCTTATAGAAAAGAATTTCGTCATTTTCCTTGGCAGGATAACGAAGAACATTTTCAAGCTTGGTGCCAGGGAAAAACCGGCTATCCGATCGTTGACGCGGCCATGCGACAATTAAATGAAACGGGATGGATGCACAATCGTTGTCGCATGATCGTGGCGAGTTTTTTAACCAAAGATTTAATTATTAACTGGCAAAAAGGCGAAAAATACTTCATGCAGAAACTTTTTGATGGCGATTTAGCCGCTAATAATGGTGGTTGGCAGTGGAGTGCGTCTAGTGGCATGGATCCGAAACCTTTAAGAATTTTTAATCCCGCTAGTCAGACACAAAAATTCGATCTGGAAGGGGAATATATTCGTCAGTGGTTGCCGGAATTAGCCTCCGTAGATACGGAATATCTAGTAACTGGGAAAATCCCCCGTTTAGAAAGACATCGTTGTGGTTATCCTGAGCCAATTGTCGATCATAATCAACAACAAAAAGAGTTCAAACGACTCTATAGCAATCAGAAGCCAAAACAATAAAACTAGCTACTTTTGACCGGCTTTAATCTGGTTCCAAACATCCTCTAAACTTAGATATAACACAGGCACAACAATTAAACTCAACAGGGAAGAAGTGACTAAACCTCCCACAATCACCATCGCCATGGGTTGCCGCAATTCCGCACCAGTACCCAATCCCAAAGCGATCGGAATCATGCCTAAAATTGTCGAACAAGTGGTCATTAAAATCGGTCTTAACCTAATCATTCCCGTTTCTAAAACCGCTTCCTCCCGACTCCAACCCTGTTGACGCAATTGGTTAGTATAATCCAGCAATAACACAGCGTTTTTATCCAGTAATCCCAAGAGGAAGATAAACCCGATCAGAGAAATCATACTAAACTCACTACCCGTTACCAATAACCCTAACATTGCCCCCACAATCGCTAAAGGTAAACATAAAGCGATGACGATAGTTTCTAACAGTCTTCTGAATAATAACCATAAAACTCCTAACATTAAAATTGTCGCTAGGATTAAAGTACGACCAAAACTGCCCAAAACATCGCTACTTTGAGAAGAAGTACCCCAACGCTGTAAAGTTATCCCTTCCGGTAAAGGAATCCCTTCAATTTTAATCGCCGCATCTTCTAAGCCTAAATCCGGACTAAGATTAGCACTGAGAAAAATCGCCTGTTGACCATTTAAACGCTCGATCGCCAAAAAATCCCCCCGCTCATTTAATCTAGATGATAGGGAAATATCCTTTAAACCGGCGATTTTAGCGGCCTCAACCCGCAATTTCTCGGCACTATCGCGCAATAGCTTGAAATCATCGCTTTTAATCGCAATTTGGATCGGCTTTTCCGCTTCCGTCTGCACAAAAGGAATGTCCTCGACACTGACATTCACCCCTCTAATTGTCGGTAAAATTTGCCGAATCCGTTGCTGCACCGCACTGGTGTGAGATTTACGATCGCTCTTCAGTTTAACGTGAATTTTGCCCCGATTCGGCTCACCGCGTAAACCGGCGATCATAAAAGTCGATTCCACTTCCCCATCCTGCAAAATCGGCGCTTCTAATTTGCTGCCATCGCGGATAGTGCGACGCAGGAGAAAACTTTCGGGAGAACTAGCTAACTGGGAAATCCAAGCGAAACTATCAGTAGAACTCTTAGCGGTCGGTTTATTAGGGCTAATTTGCGTTATTTTCGGCAAAGGAGAAGTATAAACCAGATTAAACTCGCCGCGATCGAGTCGGGGAATAAATCCCCTAGAAATAAAAGGAATCAAGGCAATACCCGCAAAAAAGGTAATTAGGGCAATAGCAATGACCAGCAAACGATGACGCAATGAGCAGTTTAAGAGCCGTCGATAGGCGTTTTCAATCGGTCGCTTTTGTTTCGTCATTTTTGCCCGTGACTGCGGTTTCAGCCAATATACTGCCAAAACTGGCGATAAAGTTCTGGCGATCAACAGAGAAAAAATCACCGCAGCCGAGACAGTTAAACCGAAGGGTTGGAAAAACTGCCCCACCGCACCCCCCATAAAAGCCACGGGTATAAACACGGCAACAATGGTTAAAGTGGAAGCAGTGACAGCTAATCCGATCTCCCTTGTCCCCTTGAGTGCCGCATTTTTCGGGGTTTCCCCCGCGTCGATTAAACGGGAAATATTCTCCACATCAACGATCGCATCATCCACGACAATGCCGATTACCAAAGCGAGAGCCAGCAGCGTCAGGGTTTCCAGATTAAACCCATAGATGGCCATGATAATGAAAGTCCCCAAAAGAGATAGGGGGATAACCAGAGCAGAAATGATTGTAGCAGCGAAACTGCCTAAAAATATCAATATCACCAGCACCGACAGCAAAACTGCCAAGAGTAAATCATCGATCGTACCTTGTAGGGCAGCGCGAATATATTCCGCTTGGGTTTCAGCTAAAATTATCTTGACATCGGGCAGTTTTTGTGCTATGTCTTTAACCAGTTTTTCTGCGACCGCGGCCAGATCGAGACTATTGGCAGCACCTTGTTTGATTACCTGCACAGCGATCGCCTCTTGACCATTAAAGCGCACCAGCGTGGGCAATGGTCGGGTTAAGCTTTTATGGGGATTATCTTCTCTAACTGTACCCTGACCGAGTAAATTAACTTTAGCCGTGCCAGGAAGAGCTTTTAAGGGCGGAATTAAATTATCTTGGGCGATTTGGCTTAATTCTTCTAGGGTTTTCTGCTCACTCACCAGCGCATAGGTGACTGTTGCCGACTCATTTAAATCAACGGGGATAACTTCTGTGGTAGCTTGAGGGGGTAAAGGGATTTGCGAGATAGCCTGTTTAACTGCTGCGGTGGCTTTGTCTAAATTTGTGCCAATTTTAAAGAAAACGCTGATTACTGACTGTCCGGGGGCAGTAGTCGAGGACACATCCCGACAACCGGGGAGAGAGAAAAGGGGATTTTCTAGGGGTTTAGTTAATTGCTTTTCCGTGGTGATAGCAGTAGCTAAATCCGCTTGAGCGTTAATTATTACGACTGGAAAGCTTATATCGGGGAAAAGAGCGTATTTTAGGGAACTAAAAGCCAAAATTCCCGCCATGGCCACCGCTAACCAGAAAGCAATGGTTAACCTCGGGGCATTAATCGCTATTCGAGAGATATTCAGACGTTCTCGCCATGATTCTTTCATCTTTTGATCATCTCTCATAAGTGGGGTGTGGGGAGTGGGAAGTGGGGAGTGGGGTGTAGGGTGTGGGGTGTGGGAAGTGGGGTGTGGGGTGTGGGGTGTGGGGTGTGGGGTGTGGGGTGTGGGGTGTGGGGTGTGGGGTGTGGGGTGATGGGGAAGTGGGGAGATGGGGAGAATAAATAAAAATAGTCTCGGAGTCTCCTGAATACTGACTCCTAACCCCATGGTAGATGTTGGATTTTTGCAGGAGTTCTATTTTCTAACAAAGATAAGCAAAAATTATTTATTGACTGCAAAAACTTGAGAATATTTAAATTAACATTCCGCAATATTTATAAATTCTTAAGAATTAATTGAGAAAGATTTTTATTTAACAACGATGTTATCATAGTTACAGC
>NZ_SFBZ01000195.1:0-9647 GCF_007095495.1 Microcystis sp. M_QC_C_20170808_M9Col
TGTTCTGAATAATAAACTAAGGTTTTTTGACTACACCATAAATCAAATTCTCCTGCTTTAAAGCCATCAGTAAATCTGATTTTACGTCGGTCATCAGATAGTTGGTAGCCTGTTAGTTTGTATTCAACGGAACGACTATGCTTTTTGAACCGAGGAAACCCCTTTTTTCCCGGTATCTTGGCATGACAATTCTGGTAAAACCGATTAATTGATTGCCAGGCTCTATCAGCAGCCGATTGACGTGCTTGTGAGTTTAATTTATTAACCCATGGTGTCTCTTTATTATTAGCTAGTACCGCGCAAAGTTTTTGGAGATCATTGCGGGTTGTCCCTTGATTGGACCGCCAATAACGAACACAAGAATTACGCACAAACTGAGAAGTTTTGATAGCTTCATCAAGCCGGTGATATTGCTCTGGTGTTCCGTTTTTTAGCTTTGCTTCTACGACTAGCATCTAACAATCCTCGACCCTTGGCTAAGTTAATTATAACACAGTTTACCCACAGATGGTGGAATTAAACCGATGCTCTGCGGTTGATATTCTGGTCGGATTTCATCCCCCGCAAAGCTGAGTATCTTGTCGAAAAATGTAGCGGGGGCATTCATCCGACATTTTAGGTAAAAACTTGTGCGACATTCCGTGCCTGTATGCTGATTTTTTTAAGGCAAACAGAGCTAAGGAGGATGTTTCCCAGCGATAAGCTTGTAGTTTCTGCACGATAGCGGCTGTGTCCGTCAATTTTGACTATCCTTAACGATTTCAACGAGAGGGACGGGATCTAGGGGTTACGTTTTTAGCTTTTAACAGGCCTAACCATTCAACTTACCCGATTTATGTCGGTCTCTTCGATTATTACAGAATGTTTACACAATTTGTCAAATATTTTCTCTCGCTCCGGGCTGCCATGGAAAAAAATAAGTATAATTACTTAAGTATTTGTTCACAGTAAGCAAAATTTTATTAAAACTCTTGCTAAATGTATCATTATATGCTTCTTTCCTTTTGGCGGCGGGGTATCCTAGCTAACGGGAGGGAAAAAGCAAAACCCTCTTTACAGATACATTGACACTTTGTCAAGTATTTGTTACATTAGTTAAAAAAGGTGATACCAATCACCCATCTCGCTTGTTATCAACCACTGTCTTCATCGAGGAGGAACACCATGTCTCAACCGATCGAACTTTCCTTAGAACAACAGTTCAACATTCGTTCTTTTCAGACTCAGGTAGAAAAAATGAGTCAGGAGCAAGCGCAGGATTTCCTGATCAAGCTCTACGAACAAATGATGGTCAGAGAAAATATGTACAAAGCTTTTCTCAAACACCAGTGGGGTCTAGATTCTAATCCCTGGGCCCCCCAGTAACTCATTTCACCCCTGCGGGCGACCTCTTTCTCCGGCTGGGTTTCTCCGGAAACGAGCTAGGGATGCGGGGCGCATTTCTTCACCTTTTTAGCTATTCTTAGGGAAGGATAACCGAATTGCTAGGGGTTAATTTATGTTCGAGCGCGCTTTGATCTGTACAGATCTTTTCGATGGTCTCCATCGTCTTGTCCATTGTGTGCCACACTTAGCCCTGAGCGGCTTAAAACAAGTTATCTTCCTCCACAGTATTCCGGTTTGGGAACAACCCACCCTAGCTGCCGTAGATCAAGGAAAAATTGATGCGGCTAAAGAAAAATTATCCCCAGCTTTAGCAAATATTCCCGCAGGTATGACAGTTAGTCTGGAAATCTCTAACCGTCGTCCCGTGGATGCCGTGCGGGAAATCCTCGCGCATCACTCTATCGACGTGATTTTGATGGGAAATCCCATGCGCGGTGCTGTCCAAGAAAAATTATTCGGTAGTACCAGTTTAGCGATCGCAGGTATTACCGATATTCCGCTGCTGATTTTCCGACCGCAATTATTATCAGTTTATACTCGCGATGAATTAGCCCTGCGCTGTCAGCATCTCTGGAAACATTTATTAATTCCCTACGATGGCAGTCCCGACGCAATTTATCTAATTGAACAGATGGAAAAATACGCCCCAACCCGCGCCCCCGGCTCTTTTGAGCAATGTCTCCTCGTCCGGGTAGTGGAAAATATCAGTCGCGATCCCGGTGTCACCGAATCTCGTTTAAATGATGCCCGTCGGGAATTAGAATCGGTGCAAGTGCGACTAGAAAAACTCGGTTTGCAAGTACAGAGCCAAGTGCGACAAGGAACACCTGTATTAGAAGTTTTGACGGCAGCAGAAGAAGATGATATCAGTGCGATCGCTGTAGCCACCTGCCATCGTTCCAATATGTTGGAATGGTTAGCAGTGCGTCGAATTAATGAAGATATTCTTCATCAACTGTGGTTCCCCTTATTATTTTTCTCCCCCAAGGGATAGGCTAGAAAAAAGATCCTCTTGGGGAGAAACCACAGAGACACAAAGGACAGAGAGAAGAGCCGAAAATTTTTTGGGAAAATTAACTTAAGTAAGTAGTTATAATTAAATTAAAGATAGATTTTGCCTCTGATCCCCCCTGCCCCCCTTAATAAGGGGGGTGCCGATCCCCCCTTAATCCCCCCTTGATAAGGGGGGTGCCGATCCCCCCTTAATCCCCCCTTGATAAGGGGGGTGCCGATCCCCCCTTAATCCCCCCTTGATAAGGGGGGTGTCTGACAACTTTTAACAACTACCTACTTAACTGCTCGATTAATCCAATAACTTTAGCCTTAATTTCATCGCGAACTCGGCGAAAAGTTTCGATGGGTTGACCATCGGGATCATCAATTAACCAATCCTCGAAAATTTCCTGTAAAACCCATCCTTCCGGCAGATTGACACCGCAACCACATAGGGAGATAACGGCATCATAATCTTCAGGATTAAAATCCCTAATTGGTTTAGAAGTTTGGTCGGTAATATCGATACCAATTTCCCCCATAACTTCGATTGCTCCGGGGTGAACTTTGGCCGCTTCTAATCCGGAACTTGTGACGGCAATTTTACCCGCGCCTAAAGTTTTAGCGAAACCTTCGGCGATTTGGGAACGACAGGAATTTTTTCTACAGGCAAACATGACTTTTTTCACAATTTTAACTCCTAGAAATTTAATTAGGGGATAGGGAAATAGGGAAATGGGGAAATAGGGAAATGGGGGGATAGGGAAATTAGGGGATAGGGAAATAGGGAAATGGGGAAATAGGGAAATGGGGGGATAGGGATTAAGAAACATCTTCCCCAACACCCAACCCCTAACACCGTTTTTTCTCTTTTTCCTTCCTTTCACTATAGCGATCAGTCAGATAATCTACCTGATCTCGCAGGAGAATGGTAAACTTATAAAGTTCCTCCATCACATCAATAACTCGATCTCGATAGGGGGAATCTTTCATCGTGCCATCCTCGTGAAACTCCTGATAAGCTTTAGCCACAGAAGATTGATTAGGAATAGTAAACATTCGCATCCAACGACCAAGAATTCGCAGAGTATTAACCGCGTTAAAAGATTGGGAACCTCCGCTTACTTGCATGACTGCTAAAGTGCGGCCTTGAGTGGGACGAATCGCACCAATACTTAAGGGAATCCAATCAATTTGGTTTTTGATAATGCCGCTAATATTGCCGTGAAGTTCGGGAGATGACCAGACTTGACCCTCAGACCATTGACTTAATTCTCGTAATTCTTGCACCTTGGCATGAGTATCGGGAACACTGCCATAAATCGGCAATTCACGGGGATCAAAAAAGCGCACTTCTGCTCCATATTCAGTGATAATTCTCGCCGCTTCTTCCGCTAATAAACGACTGTAGGAACGTTCCCGCAAAGAGCCATACAGAAAAAGAATTCTCGGTTTGTGAGTCGATTGGATCATGGTGAATAATTATTTGTAAGAACTCAAGCAACGAGGATCGAGAAGGGTGGCTTTTTCTGGATCTCTGGGAAACCAAAAGGCGGTTTTTTTACAGAATTCTACCAACATTAACATCACAGGTACTTCAATCAATACCCCCACTACTGTCGCTAAAGCAGCCCCCGAATTCAATCCGAATAACATCACCGCAGTGGCGATCGCTACCTCAAAATGATTACTAGCACCAATTAAAGCAGCGGGAGCGGCATCTTCGTAAACTAAATTGAGTTTGAGAGCGGCCACATAACTAAGTAAAAAAATCAGATTAGTTTGAATAAAGAGGGGAATAGCAATCAGGAAAATATGCAGGGGATTACTGACGATTAAATCGCCTTTGAAAGCAAAGAGGAGGATTAAGGTTAACAATAAGGCAGTGATTGCCACAGGACTGAGATAGTGAAGAAAACGCGATTCAAACCAGGCCCGTCCTTTATGTTTAAAAATCCAGTGACGGCTATAGATACCAGCAATAAGCGGTAAACCAACGTAGATTAACACAGAAAAAACAATGGTCTGCCAAGGGACTACAAAATTATTAGCTGCCAGTAACCATTTACCTAGAGGAGCGTAGAGAAAAAGCATCGCTAGGGAATTGACTGCTACCATAATTAGGGTATGACCCTGGTTACTGTAGGAAAGATAGCCCCACATCAAGACCATGGCCGTACAGGGAGCAATTCCTAGTAAAATAGCTCCAGCAGTGTAGGAACTAGCTAAACTTACCGTCTGTCCTCGGATAATCTCCGTTTGACTCAACCAAGGCAGAAACAGCCAGCCGAGAAAAAATTGAGCCAGCGCCACCATGGTAAAGGGTTTGATCAGCCAATTAACCACTAAAGTTAAAATAACTGGTTTGGGAGTACGGGCAGCCCGAAGAGCTTGAGAAAAGTCGATCTTAACCATGATCGGATACATCATGAAGAAAAGACAGATGGCGATCGGAATAGAAACGTTATAGACACTCATGGCATCTAAAGTCTGCGCTACGTCCGGAAATGACCGACCGAGGGCAATTCCCGCCAAAATACAGAAAATAACCCAAAGGGTAAGGTATTTTTCAAAAATACTAAGGCTACCGCCAGCTTTGGCGGCTTTAGGATTGATTTGATTAGTCATCGCACAAAGGTGGAAAGGGAATAATGGGAGATTGGGTAATCCACCTTTATTATTTCAAAAAAAGTTGATATGTCAAGGGTAAAAGCTAGTTATAAAGCTTTAATATTTCTAAAAATCTTGATTGGTTACTGATTTTCCTCGCAGAAACGAGCGGTGACAAGGGAACTAAAACGACGATATTCCGATAGATATTCTTCTAGGAGAAGAAATTGAGATAGATTTAGGCTGTA
Source organism: Microcystis sp. M_QC_C_20170808_M9Col (assembly GCF_007095495.1). Lineage (NCBI taxonomy): Bacteria > Bacillati > Cyanobacteriota > Cyanophyceae > Chroococcales > Microcystaceae > Microcystis > Microcystis sp. M_QC_C_20170808_M9Col. Next base: position 5,238 of record NZ_SFBZ01000195.1, read on the forward strand.
GTAGATCCAACGACCTTCTTGACGACTGCGGACTAAATTGGCTTCTTTTAGCGTTTTTAGGTGAAAAGATAATTTAGATTGGGCGATATCGAGATGGTCGCGCAATTCACAGACGCATAATTCCTGATGTCGCAACAGTTGCAAAATTTGCAGCCGTAGGGGATCCGAGAGTGCCTGAAAACCAGTGTAAATTTGGGTTAACGAGTCGGGAGATGTGGTCAGAGAGTTGAACATTGAGATTGCCCCTAGTGGGAAGGAAATAAGAAAGCGGGAAAATTCAGAATTGCAACAAAACTTTATGTATTTTTGTATCGAATCAGGAAAACCAGCGAATCATCCCCTGTATGATAGACAATGGTTTTGACCAGATTAGCCCTTAAAATCATTGTAAACAGGTTAGGAGACATCATGGAATTATTTGCGGCTCTCAATTTAGAACCCATTTTTCAACTCACCTTCGTGGCGCTAATCATGTTAGCTGGCCCCTTTGTCATTTTCCTACTAGCTTTTCGTGGTGGCGACCTATAAAAACCGCCTCCCACCCATTGTTATTCGTGCTTTTTTGACTTCTCTCCTCTTTAGGGAGAGATTTTTTGTCTAAAACCCAGTCATCAGTTATCAGTTATCAGTCATCAGTTATCATACTAAATCTGGTTATTAAAAACTGATTATTTATTCCCCCTCGTGCATGAGTGCCTCTCCTTATATGTAGCCTATACTGTATGAATCAGTGTTATATTGGTAGCCAGGATGTGGGAAAAAGGCAAAGAAACGGTACAGACAATGAAGTTTATTCACTGGAAAAAGCAGCAGTTATTGATGATTTTTGTCCTAGGGCTGGCAATTTCAGTCGCGTGGGGGACAATTTTGCCTGTTTTTACTCAAAAGCTTCCTGCACCTAATCCCTGTAACCAACTTAGGGGAGATATTCAAAATCGGGCAAAACAAGATGCAAAAGCTGACCAGTGGAATTTTTTCAATACTGATAAAAAGAAAAAGACAATTGGTGATATTTTAAATTTGTATAAAGAGGTAAATTCTCAAGCTTCTTGTTTTCCACAGGATGAATTATGGGATATCTATGAACAACAATATGATATTAATAAATATCCTGCCTGGATACCTGTGCTTGTTATTCTTGTTTTGGGTGGTATTTTGGGGACTGTTATTAGTGATACCTTAAAAAAATGGCTCAATCAGTCTTTAGATGCGATTAGTAAATGGATTTATAAAACCTTTGCTGGAACACCCTTATTTGAAAATATTGCTCTTAAAAAGTATCGACAAGCATTAATTGATAAATATCAAAAACTTAATATACCTTTTCGTCCTCATCGTCCCCTAGAAATGCGGGAGATTTATGTTTCTTTAAAAGCTTTTAAAGCGAGCGATCGCTCTTTGATTGAAGCAGAAAATGCGGTGCAAAAATACCGCCGCTTAGTGGTTAAAGGTGCGCCTGGTTCGGGGAAGTCGATGTTATTAAAGTATCTAGCACTTTCCTATTCAGAAGGACGATTCAAAAATTTATCGGATCGTCCCGTGCCAATTTTACTAGAATTGAACCGCCTCAATGAGGCTAATTTGACAGTAGAAAAGTTAGAACAACATTTAGTAGCAGCTTGCGATCGCCATAATTTTCCCAAAGCTAATCGTTTCATCTCTCAAGGTTTAAAAGACGGACGTTTGCTGCTGCTTTTAGATGGGTTAGATGAGGTTAGTAGTGGCGTTCGCTCTTCTGTTGTTCGGTGTCTTAAGGACTTTTTAGAATTAGAAAATTATAAAAAATGTCGAGTAATTATTACCTGTCGGACGGCTGTTTATCATGATGAGTTTGTCGATAATACCGAGGAAACTTTAGAGATTGTCGAATTTAGTGACCAGCAAATTCGCCGCTTTTTGCAAGCTTGGAAGTTGGAAATGCCGCCAGAGAAATCAGTAGAACAATTGATTCAAAACTTGCGAGCTAAACCGAAAATTATGGCACTGGCGCGGAATCCCCTACTGTTAACAATCATCGCCTATCTCTATACGGATACTCCCTTCGTTTTACCTCATTCGCGAGCCGAATTTTACACTAAAGCTACTGATGTTTTATTAGAATTGCGCGATCAAGAAAGAAATATCTCTAATCAATATAGTGGTGTCAACAAGCGGCGAGTTCTGCAACATTTAGCACTCTATGCTCAGAATAGCACTAATCGACAACAGCAAGATCGCCGCAGTCTTCTTGATTCTGAAGTATGGGAACAAGTTAAACAAGTCTTACCTTCATTAAATCTAGAGCCTAAAGAGGCTAATTCTATCGTTGATGAAATCGTCAAACGCAGTGGAATATTGCTTCGCATTGATGGCGGACAGCGTTATTATTTTCCCCATCTCACTCTACAAGAATATTTCGTAGCAGCAGCTTTAACAGACAAACAAGCTGAATTAATTCAAAAATGGCAAAACGCTCCTAGCGACTGGCTAGAAATTGTCAAGTTATGGTGTGGATTGCCAAACAATAGTACGGATTTAATTACGGCGGTATATCAACAAGATACACTGACAGCATTTGAATGTCTAGCAGATGCTCAAGAAGTAACACCAGAAGTTGCTCAGGAGATTATAGATTATTTTAAAACACAATTGAGAACCGATGAATCAATTTGTAGTGCTTTTGGCTCAGTCGCGGCTGATTTTCGTCCTAGAGGGAAAGCATTATTTAATTTTTTAGTTGATAGTTTAGATAATTCAGACAGCCAAAAAGCAGCGGCTCAAGCCTTATCCGCCACTAATTTGCCTCAAGCAGTAGAAAAATTAGTTATTTACTATGATCCCAATCAACCCCATTTTATAGAAGTGCGAGAAGCGTTGATCAGAATGGGAGGTTTGGCAGTTAATCAACTAGAATCTTTAGCTCGAAAAGGCTCTATAGAAGCAATGGATGATCTAGTTAAAATTGCCATACCAGAAGCGGCTGAGGCACTTGAAAGATTGCAGGAAGATCCGAACTTAAGCGGAAAAGTAAGTTTTCGACTTGCAGCACTGTTGAAGCAGTTAGAAGATAGTCAAGCTGAACGCGATCGCACTCTATCATGAAGGAAAACTAATGCTATTCAGATTCATTCGCCGACTAAAAAATCGAGCCGTCAAACAAAAGCGCCAGCCACAAGAGGTAATCGAAACGGACTTAAATTGGATTTGGCAACCCTTTGAAAATTCAAGCAATTTTCAGTTCTCTGCTACTGTCAAGAAAGTTGCTGCTGCAATTATTGAAAGCTCTGCTGATGATATTCCCACAATCACTCTTGAACTCGATCCTCGGTTAGTCATTCCTTTATGTGCGATTCAGTTACAAGATGAAATTAATCTAACTCAATTAAGTTATTTTAAAAATGAATTGGAATCGGTTTCACTTGAAAATTTAGACAATAAAATAGAGTTTGTTGATCGAGTTTTAAGTAAAATCAATCCAAACCAGCGTTGGTTATATTTATTTAATAGTCTGACACTTGAATTAAAATTTGCCTTACTGTCTCGCTTAATCAACTACCGCCGCCCCACAAGAAACGACTGGCGCAATCTTTTTGAAAAGATAGAATACGAGTTTAAAAAAGGCCGAGAATATCTAATTGTTTTAACTATTGTCTTCTTGCTCTCTCTTGGATCTGTAATTGAAATATTTGCCATTATGCTCAATCAGCAAAAAAGTTGGGTTAATGGCTGGATGGCAATCACAATTGTTGTTGTGCTGTCTTTTTTGAGAGTTTTATTGATAGAAATAACCGAAGAAGATAAATCAGAGCCAACTTTATTGATGCAATTGGGCTTACTGGGACCCTGGACGTTTTGCCGAGAATGGTATCGACTACTCAGAAAAAACCTAGTTTGGGAAGGGGTGACAGCTTTGTATGTGGCTAAGGCTAAGGCTGGGGCTGCGGCTGTGGCTGTGGCTTGGACTGTGGCTTGGGCTGTGGCTTGGGCTGGGACTGTGGCTGCGGCTGTGGCTGTGGCTGTGGCTGGGGTTGTGGCTGGGGCTGTGGCTGCGGCTGTGGCTGTGGCTTGGGCTGTGACTGTGACTGTGGCTGTGGCTGCGGCTGGGGCTGGGGATGTGCCTGTGGCTGTGGGTGTGCCTGTGGCTGCGGCTGTGAGTGTGCCTGTGATTGTGGCTGTGGCTGGGGATGTGGCTGTGGCTGTGGCTTGCGCTGTGGCTGGGGCTGGGGTTGCGGCTATTGGCTTTGGTTTGGGAATTTGGTATCTGGCTAAAGAAAAAACAGATTTAGGATGGGTGCGATTCTTGTCGATATTAGCTTTTCCCTGGTTTTGTTGGTTGCCCATTGTATTTGGGTTTACCTCTTTTGCTCTGTATCATCGCCTATCTTGGGAATGGCAATCAATATCCCTATTTTGGCTAGTTATCTTCGGATT
>NZ_SFBZ01000196.1:0-15679 GCF_007095495.1 Microcystis sp. M_QC_C_20170808_M9Col
GATAGCTCTGATACCAAATTATTGAGATAAACTCTCATTAAGCTGGCGATCGCTGACTAGAGTGTGACACTTCATAATTCTTAGTAATCGCTAAAAGTCTTACTATACAAGGGCTAGAGAAACTTTTGATTTCAACGACCAGGGTGCGGAATGTGGGATACAACATAATCATAGTATTCATTCAATCATTCCCATCACAGTTGAGACTAATTGTGTGATGGACTATGATTGAATTGATCACTGTTTACTGTTTACTGATCACTGATAATAACCCTTGACCACCAAAACGGACAACATCGGTACAAAATAACCCCGTTTCCTCCTGCACAGTTTCTATAGCTTGAACTGCCGCCTCCGGACTAAGATGAAAAGTATTTAAACTAATCCCTTTTACCTTCACCTCCCCGAAACTTCCCCCGGCGCTGGCAGTCATTTCGTAGAGTTTAATCACTTCTGTTAGGGGAGGGATGAGAATATCGGGTAAATCATTGATATGAATTTGTCCAGCGCGATGGACGAGAATTAACCCCGTTGGTTGACTGCCACGCATTAAGGGCAAGGTAGCAGTCGAACCAGGGTGTAAAAGGGAGCCTTGACCCTCAATAAACAAAATATCGTTATTTTCCGCCGATTCTAACACCAAAGCCTCGATCGCACCAGCAGCATAATCGACGCGCACTGCATCCAAGGGTACACCCTTCCCCGCGATCATAATTCCCCCCTGTCCAGTGGCTAAAAATTGCGATTTTAGCCCTTTTTCTGGGGCAACCCGATGTAATTCGATGCTAGTGGACATTTTGCCCACACTCATATCCGTGCCTACGGTTAAAATACGCTGACAGGTTAAATTTTTCGCCCGCGCTTGCCCAATTTTTAAGTCTTGGGGTTCCAGACGGATATCCCAAATCCATTGATCCGGTTTAAGCTGAGGAAAAAGGGGTTTTAGGGGTGTATGGAGACCATTAACGAGGGATAACCCCGCCTTTACCCCCTCTTTGATTTCTTCTAGCCAATGGGGGGGTAAAATGCCTCCTGAGGGTGCGATGCCAATTAACAGGGTATCGGGATGATAGGTTAAAGCTTCCCTAACACTAGCAACAATCGGCAAGGGGCGATCGATTCCGGCCACTTCTTTTAAGGCGCTGCCGGCGTTTTCTGCGTCAATAATCGCCACTACCTGCGCTTTCCCGTAACGCAGATAACTTAATCCGGTTTTGCCGCGAGTTCCTTTGATTCCTTCATGGAGAAGAATCGCTACTTTCTTGTCAGGAGTCAAATAATTAGTCATCTTTTATCCGTAAACTAACACCCAAACCGGGTGAATTATTTGGTTGTAAACGTCCCTTTTCTAAGCTTAATCCCGTGAAGGGATCATCGCGTAAATTTAAATGACTATCTAGGTCAAGATAGTTGACAAGCGGGCCAAGATGTGCTAGGGCAGTATTGGCTAAACTGCTGTCAGAGTAACATCCGAACATAATTTGCAGTCGGCAAGCTTGGGCAATATGAATCATTCTCTGCACTTCGGCTAATCCACCGGCTTTCATTAGTTTAATATTAATGCCGTGGACTCGATCGGCCAGTTTCGGGATATCTTGACTAGAAAAACAGCTTTCATCGACGAAGATAGGTAGGGGCGATTTTTGGTATAAATCAATTAAATCTCGTTCTTGTCCGACGGATAGGGGTTGTTCCACATAAATAACGCCTTTTTCCTCTAACCATTGGCACATTTTCACCGCATCGCTAAATTTCCAACCACCATTAGCATCGACAGTTAGGGGCAAATGGGGGACAATTTCTTTAATAGCTAGAATTATGGCTTGATCGGCTTCTATACCGTCCGGTGAGCCTAATTTGACTTTTAATAAGCTAAAATCGCCGATTTCTAGCCAATCTAACAGCCTTTTCTGCACATTTTCTGGAGAATTTAAACCGATAGTAACAGAAACCGGCGGAATTAAAGAGCGATCGAGTCCAAAAATTTGCCAGAGAGGTAAATTAGCTTTTTTGCCTAACCAGTCGTGCAGTGCCGTATCAATAGCGGCACGAGTAGCCGAAGATATCTGATTTTGCCATAAAATTTTCTCAATTTCTTGGCGTTGACAGGGATGAAAAGATTGTAAAATAGGAGCGATCGAGTTTAATTCTTGCAGGATTTTATCGGGTTTTTTCTCCTCGCTGGTAATATCAAAAGGGGATGCCTCTCCCCAACCTTCGATATTTTCCTGGCTAATTTTCAGCCAGATATTAGTATTTTCGCTGGTAGTGCCGCGACTAATCCTTAAAGGTACTCGTTTATGAATAGTAAAAGTTTGCCAGTTTAGCAGCATAATTCACCTAGGGATGATCGGGGAATAGGAACAGAAAAATTATCTACACTTACCCAAATCCTTACTTCTGTCCACTCTCCCCGCAATCATACAACTTCCGGCGGTGTTTTTCGTCAAAGACAAAATATGATAGGCTAACCGAAGGTGTAAGCAAGACGGCTGCGGGTTAGGAAATGGGATGAAATAGGAGTGAGTTAACCAAAATCAATGATTAAGAAAAAGATTTCTTACTGGGTAAATGGAGGTATTGCCCTCATTGATCGCTATCTGATCAGCCAACTACTACCCCCATTTTTATTTAGTGTTGGTTTATTTGCCTCTTTGGGAGTAGCGATCGGCAATCTTTCCGATTTAGCTAATCAGGTAGTTGATGCTAATCTACCCCTTGTCTCGGCCCTAGAAATTCTCCTGTTAAAAGTGCCAGAATTTGTCACTTATTCCCTGCCGGTTTCTCTTTTGCTGGCCACTTTAATCACCTACGGTCGTTTAAGTAGTGATAGTGAAACCGTTGCCCTGCAAAGCTGTGGAGTCACTCTTTATCGTCTTTTTATACCCACTTTTTGCCTGAGTTTAATAGTTACAGTTGTGACATTTTTATTAAATGAATATGTGGTTCCCAATGCTAATTATCGAGCCACAGAAATTTTAGTGCAGAAAATTAATAAAGAAGCAAGTTTTTGGAAAAATAAAGATTTTTATTATCCCGATTATGAAATAAAAACCCTAGAAAATGGTACGATTAATCGCAATTTAATAAGTTTATTTTATGCCGAACAATTCGACGGGGAAAAGATGAAAACCGTCACCGTTATCCGTTGGCTAAAACAAGAATTAAATCAAATTATTATCGCCGATTCGGCCCGTTGGAATGCCGTCGATAACGTCTGGGACTTTTTTAACGGCATTATCTATGAATTAACCCCCCCTAACGCCTCCTATAGCCAAGTTATCCCCTTTAAAGCCGAAAAAATCGCTTTATCTCGCTCCGCTTTCGATTTTGCTCGTCAAAGCCGCGATCCCTACGAGATGAACATACCACAGGCGATCGAATATGTGCAACTGCTCAAACTCAGTGGCGATGATAAGAGAGTCAGGTTTTTTCAAGTGCGAATCCAGCAAAAAATCGCCTTTCCCTTTGTCTGTATCGTCTTTGCTACCATAGGTTGTGCCTTGGGTTCTCTACCGCAAAGAATCGGTCGGGGAACCAGTTTCGGTCTCAGTGTCGCCATTGTTTTCCTCTATTATCTTTTAAACTTCTTAGTCGGCAGCTTGGGACTAACCGCCACCCTCTCCCCCTTCTTAGCTGCCTGGCTGCCTAACTTTTTCGGTTTTGGGTTAGGTCTGTGGTTATTATGGCGACTTAACGGTTAGACTTTTTTGAAAATTTTCGTCAAGATAGGAGACGTAGAGTTATAGCAGGCCCCTTAGTCTATGTTTCCCTTCTTCTTTAACACTTGTGGCAGCACTTCCCGCCAAGAATGTCAAGAGCGTAAATTAACATTCCTCAAATGGATGCGCGATGACCTCGAAACCCGTCTAGCGGGATTAAATGCCGCTATCGAAACTATCGAGCGTCAAATCAGTCGGGAAGGTCAATAAACCCTGAAAATAGGCGAGTTTTCCCCTCGCCTTCTCCCCACAATTAGCTAAGAGAGATAACTACCTAAGCAAAATTAATTACACATATCTAACCCCGCTCTTGCCTCTTGCCTCTTGCCTCTTGCCTATCTTCACTAGGAAATTAATTTTGCACGACTACTTAACTTGACAGTTGTATTCGCCAAGAGGGATAATAGCAGTTTGTGTGAACTTTAGCTAGACTAAAATACCTTGGCTAACGTTATTGTAATCGGCGCTCAGTGGGGCGACGAAGGAAAAGGAAAAATCACGGATCTGCTGAGTCGATCGGCGGATGTGGTGGTGCGTTCTCAAGGTGGCGTAAATGCGGGTCATACCGTCGTCGTCGAGGGTCAAACGTTCAAACTCCATCTAATTCCCTCTGGGATTCTCTACCCGGATACGGAATGTATAATCGGCTCAGGAACAGTCATAGATCCCTCGGTGTTACTCAAAGAGATGGCGCAATTACACGCCCTCAATGTCACCACCGACAATCTCTATATCTCGCAAACGGCTCATGTCACTATGCCCTATCATCGGCTGCTCGATCAAGCATCCGAGGAAAAACGGGGTAAATATAAAATCGGCACCACGGGAAGGGGTATCGGCCCCACCTATGCCGACAAATCCGAGCGCATCGGCATTCGAGTCATCGACTTGATGAATACCGAGAATCTGCGGCAAAAACTAGAATGGACGATCAATTATAAAAACGTCATTTTAGAAAAGTTATATAACTTACCGCCTTTAGATGCGAAGACGGTGATCGAGGAATATCGAGAATATGCCGAGATACTGCGTCCCCATGTGGTCGATAGTTCCCTAAAAATCTACGAAGCAATCCGCAAGCGTAAGAATATTCTTTTTGAAGGGGCCCAAGGCACCTTACTCGACCTCGATCACGGAACCTATCCCTACGTTACCTCCTCCAATCCGATCGCCGGCGGTGCTTGTGTGGGTTCTGGCATCGGTCCGACGGTAATCGATCGAGTGATCGGTGTGGCCAAAGCTTACACCACTAGGGTAGGTGAAGGTCCATTTCCCACGGAATTAGAGGGGGAGATCGAGCAGTTATTGTGCGATCGTGGGGCGGAATTCGGGACTACCACCGGCCGTCGTCGTCGCTGCGGTTGGTTTGATGCGGTGATCGGTCGTTACGCGGTGCGAATCAATGGTTTAGACTGTCTAGCGATCACCAAATTAGATGTTCTCGATACCCTAGAGGAAATCAAAGTCTGTGTTGCCTACCAATTGGACGGCAAAACCTGTCGCCATTTGCCCAGCAGTGCGATGGAATTCGCCCGTTGTCAACCGATTTACCGAACGATGCCGGGGTGGCAACAACCCACCAGCGATTGTCGGAGTCTGGAAGACCTGCCCAAACAGGCCCTCGATTATCTAAAATTCCTAGGGGCGATCATGGAAGTACCGATCGCTATTATCTCCCTAGGAGCTAGTCGCGACCAAACTATTATCGTTGAAGACCCCATTCACGGACCCAAACGCGCTCTTTTGGACGAAAATGGCTCACCTTGGGATAATCACGAATTTTAAATCATTGTCAAAGAGGATTAGTCAACTATGCAAGTTAGCGTTGAATGTCAAAAAAGACCGGAGAATATTAACCCCAGGGCCCTACGTCGTCAGGGTTTGATCCCGGCGGTTCTCTACGGCCACAACGGCACAGAATCGGTTTCCCTCGTGGTGGGAGAAAAAGCGGCCTTAACCCTGCTCAAAAAGGCCTCGGTGAATAATACCCTGGTGGATGTTAATGTCCCCGAAATGCCCTGGACGGGAAAAGCTTTGATCCAAGAGGTACAATCTCATCCTTGGAAAAGAAATCTCTATCACCTCAGTTTCTTCTCGGTGTCTGCCCACGGTAAGCTCGATATCGTTGTTCCGATTAAAGCCATGGGAGAAGCGATCGGAACCAAACAGGGCGGTTTAATCGAACAGTTCGTTAACGAAGTTAATGTCTCCTGTATTGCCGATAATATCCCGGACGTGATCGAATTTGATGTTTCGGAGATCGGTGTGGGGCAATCCCTGCTCGTGGGTGATTTGAAAATGCCAGAAGGGGTGACTTTAAAAGATGATCCCCATACCACCGTTTTTGCCATTGTTGCCGCTAAACGGTAAATTCAGTGATCGGTGGTCGGGTGATCGGGTTTTGGGGTGATAGGGTGATGAGACAGCTTCCCCCTCCCCAACCCCCACTCTGCCATAACTGCTACTGCATACTTTGTGCTTTTTGTCAAAAAAACTTTTTCTTGGCAATAAAACTACACAAAAAAAAGATCATCGTTGTGGGTGAAATTGACCGATTTACCCGTCTTAATTAGGATCACCCTGTAGGTGTGGCGAGGGTTTCAAGCATTGCTGTCCAAAAAAGCACAGGGTAAGCCACTATGAAATTCTATCAAATCGCTGTTACCACTGCAACATCGTTGTTAAATAAAAATCTTTCTCAATTAATTCTTAAGAATTTGTAAATATTGCTAAATGTTAATTTAAATATTCTCAAGTTTTTGGAGTCAATAAATAATTTTTGCTTATCTTTGGCGCACATTGGGTTAGAAGTCAGGAGTCAGTATTCAGTTATCAGTCATCAGTGTCAGCTTTTTTCTCCCTTCTCCCCTCAAAAACGGCGGTTAATTTCGAGAGACAATTACGCACATCGGCAGGAGTGGGAGAATTACGATCGGGTTCTAGGAGAGGGTTCTTTAGGGCAATTTGACCTAATAATCCTAGATTATCGACAGTTATTTGCCCCTCTGGATGAGGCGAAAAAAATAGATCAATCTGTCGGGTTTCGTCGGTAATTTCTTTGCTAATTTCTACTTGGCCTAGGGGCGTTAACGAAGGCGGTCGGCAGATGGCAGCGGGCAGGAGGTTTCATCAATCGAGGCGAAGAAAAAAACGGTAAGATTAGTTAAAGAAAATGATACAAATATACATTGATTAGACAAAAAAAGCTATAAGTAAAAGAAAAGTCAATCTTCCTCAGCCCCATGACGAGAAAAGAACGGCCCCACTCGTGGTTCTCAAGAAAACCCTTGACCTGGCAACAATCGCGGACTATGTGGCGCGATTTATGGTTAGAAGCGTCCCTCGATTTTCCCTATCTAGCTTTGATTGTCAGTTCTTGTGCGATCGCTACCTTTGGCTTAGTCGCCAATAGTGCGGCCGTGATTATTGGGGCGATGATTATTGCCCCTTTGATGTTGCCGATTCGTAGTCTGGCTTTTGGTGGTTTAATTGGCAGTTGGCGATTAATTCGTAAGTCGGCCTTGGCGATTTTAGTTGGTACGATCATCGCTTTAGCGATAGCTTGGTTGCTAGGATTATTGATCGGAATTTCCGAATTTGGTAGTGAAATTCAGGCCCGTTCTCAACCGAATCTTTTAGATTTAGGAGTAGCAATTACGGCGGGGGCAATCAGTGGTTATGCCAAAATAGAACCGAAAATTTCAGGTACTTTAGCGGGAACAGCGATCGCCGTGGCTTTAATGCCGCCAGTTTGTACGATTGGTTTAGGATTATCCCAAGGGAATTGGCTCCTAAGTTTGGGGGCAACTCTGTTATATATTACCAATTTATTAGGCATTGCTCTCTCCTGTTTGTTGGTCTTTTTGCTGGCAGGTTATTCTAATTTTCATCGGGCGCGTAACGCTCTAATTTTGACTTCTATCCTGACAGCAGTTTTGCTAATTCCGTTAGGAATAAGTTTTGCAACTCTGGCCAATCAAGCTCGCTTAGAAAGGTTGCTCAAAAAAGCTTTATTACAACGAACGATTACTTTTCAACGGGCAGAATTATTGGAATCTTCGATTAATTGGCTCAAGCAACCTCCCCGGGTGAGATTAGTAGTAAGAACTGCGGAAAGTATTACCCCCAGACAGGTAGAATTGTTGGAAGAATTCATTACTAAGGAAATGGGGCGACCTTTTCAATTAAATGTCTTGGTTTCTAAGGTTAATGAAGTCACTGCCCCAGAATAAAGTCGAGAAAATTAGCTCAAGTAATGACAAACAAGGATTAATTCGTTATCTTAATGTTTGATATTTAATCTATAGGTAGGGTTCAGGTGAGTGGCGACAATCGACCAGAAAGCACGGCTTATGTGCGGATAATTAAGCAATCTTGGCAAACGGGTAAATTAGAGGGAGAAGTGCGGACGGAACAATATCAATGGCGTTTTCAATGGCATTTTCTTCAAGGCAAGTTATCAGTACAACCTTCCCTAGGTAGGGCTTTGATTTTTGAACCCTTGAATCGGTTTTTAGAACGCTACGATTATCAATTAGAACCGGGAGGAGATTATGAATTTACAGTGCGCTCAAAATTTTAAATATGGGGGATTGAATTACAGCCTTTCTCCTAAGGATGAAGTTTAACCTAATTTGGCATCATAAAAGGAAAACCTTGTACCTCATCATTAAGATAACAGCCTATTGATCAAGAGAAATTGACGGTTTATGGACAACCCGGCCGAGATACTAGGTTTTTACAGGAAGTTTTTTGATTTAAATCCTGCCGGTTAGGCTAAAATTCGGCCATAGCAAAGCGTTATATTAACGATAAGAATTTTTAGGAACAAGGGAAATGACGCAAGGACAGAAGGTTTCAGTGGGTATTGTCGGTGCTTCGGGATATGGTGGCGTACAGTTGGTACGTTTGCTCAAAGAACATCCCCTTGTCGAATTAGTCTATCTGGGGGGCGATAGTAGTGCGGGGAAACCCTACAGTGATTTATATCCCCATCTCGGTCATAGTATTAATCTTAATGTGGAGGCGATCGATTTAGACATAATTGCCTCCCGTTGTCAAGTGGTTTTCTTGGGTTTACCCAATGGTTTAGCCTGTGATTTAGCCCCTCCTTTGATCGCTAAAGGGTGTAAAGTGTTGGATCTGTCGGCAGATTATCGTTTTACTAGCCTAGAAACCTATAGTAAATGGTATGGCAAGGAACGTCAGGATCAAGCGATCGCATCTACGGCTGTGTACGGTTTACCGGAACTTTATCGGGAAGATATTAAAAATGCCTCTTTGATCGGTTGCCCCGGATGTTATCCTACTGCTAGTTTAATGGCGATTTCTCCCCTGTTAAAACAGGGTTTAATTGTCCCGGAAACCACGATTATTGATGCCAAATCGGGAACTTCGGGGGGAGGAAGACAAGCTAAGATTAATATGTTATTGGCAGAAGCAGATAGTTCGATCGGGGCCTATAATGTAGCGGGAAAACACCGTCATACTCCTGAAATCGAGCAGATTTGCGGTGATTTAGCCGGTCATGAGGTGCGCGTTCAGTTCACTCCCCATTTAATGCCCATGGTTCGGGGTATCCTGTCCACAGTTTACGCAACTTTACGGGATCCTAATCTAGTGCGGGATGATTTAATCACTATCTACAATGCTTTTTATCGCGCTTCTCCCTTTGTCAAAATCCTACCGGGGGGAGTCTATCCACAAACTAAATGGGCCTGTGGTACTAATTTATGTTATCTCGGTATTGAAGTGGATCCGAGAACCGATCGAGTGATAGTGATGTCAGCGATCGATAATTTAGTTAAGGGACAATCGGGACAAGCGGTACAATGTCTCAATCTCATGATGGGTTGGGAAGAATCCCTTGCTTTGCCGCAAATGTGTTTTTATCCTTAAAAATTCCTGGATGCGTTTAACCGAGTACATCTCATTTTTGTAAATCTACTGAGTTGGGATTTTTAAAGGGAAACTATCTTCTAAAATTGGTGATCACTTCCGATTTTATCACTCAATCCAAGCCTTTGGGGGGTTCTACCCCCCAAACCCCGGAGCGCATTAGTTTTTCGGTGGGATGCTTACACGCAGCTGCTGATACATTTGTAATTATTTTAAGAGTCACTGATAATTGCTGATTGTCGGTATTTCTGCAAATGTGAGATGCACCCCGTTTAACCACACATCCTTTGCTCAATTTCGGGAAAAACTGGCAAAATTTTGTCACTATGATTGGGATGCGATGTTTACCGATTGGCTCTTCTCGACTTTGTGTGATAATTTTTGCTTATGTAAGGTGAAATGCTTATCGGGCAAGACTTTAATCGCTATTTGGCGGAAGAAACTATCAGTATAGACCTCGTTTCCACACAGAAACCAGAAGAACCACCGATTGGCAGCAAAAACAAGGAGAAAATGGCAGAAAAGTAGTCAGTTTATCGACAAAAGTGAATATAAGACCTTGCTAAAGTTCCTCACCACCAAACTAAATTTGATTGTCAAGTTGATATCAACCCCTTAGAAACCCTGACTTACCCGACTGGGATCACCTAGAAAAGCTCTTTCAGGAATCGATCCTTTAGTAGCTTCCGGGAGAATTTGCCAGTGTTGATCTAAAGCTTGTAAAACTCGATCCTGCTGATTTCTGAATCCCTCGATATTGCTACTACCAGCATTCATAATCACAAACCAAACTTTACCCCTTTCTTGGGTGGGAATTTCTCCGGCTAAGGCGCTAACTTGGGCTAAAGTTCCAGTTTTAATCATCACTCCTTTAGGAATCGCCCGCCACTGCATAGTTCCTTTGGTATCGCGTCCCCCCACCGGAAATAAATCGGCGACTTTGATCGGTTGATTGGCTAACTTGCGATCCAAGGCCTTGAGAATCTCAATAACTGCCCGGGGAGACAAGCGATTTTCTACACCCAATCCCGAACCATTAATTAATTGAATTTCCTCCTCTCCTACCCGGGTAATTTTAGTATTAATTGCGTCCACTGCCGCGGGGCCACCGAGCAACTCCGCTAACATTTCTGACATGACGTTATTACTATAAATATTCATCTGACGCAACAGTTCCGTTAAAGTTAAGGACTGATGACCCAACAATAATCGGGCATTTTCGGGGCGAATTTGACTGGCTCGAACCATGCCCAAAATCTTCACCTGTGGGGCTTGTGTGCCGCTAGGAAGGCTCTGAAAAGCTTTTTTGGTTTCTTTTGACCATTTCGATTGATCAAGCCCAATTTTCAGCAATTCTCCCGCTTTGAGGGGATCGGTGTGAAAATTCATGGCGAATTTACCCGTAACGATCAGATCGCCTTTGACCTGACGGATGCCTAATTGATCGAGGCCATTGCCCACTGCGATCGCTTCTTCCCAGACAAACAGAGGATCCCCTTGCCCTTCAATAATTAAATCTCCCTCTAACACCCCGTTTTTTACCTCTCCCGTGCTGTAAAAACGAGTAGCAAAACGATGATCGAGAGGCCAGGTTTCCACGGCGGCGAGGGTAGTGGCGATTTTAGTTAAAGAAGCCCCCGAAGCGGGCAGATTACCCTGATGATCAGCTAAATCAGCCCATTCCGTCTCAATTAAGACCCGTTGTTGACTAGAGTTTAAACCTTTTTTAGTCAAGTCTTGCAGATAATCGGCCACGATCGCCGCCACCCGGGGATCGGGAGCGGTGGGAAGGTGGAAAATAGGTTGATTTTGCCAAGAAATTAGGGGAATATTGGCGATCGGTTGGGATTGCCCCCCCAGCCAACCGAAGAGAAAGCCGAAAACTGCCAAATTAAAAACTGAGAACATCTTTTCCTTAATCGCAATGATGCCTTATTGTATAGAAATGATTGGTAATTTTTAACAATTGCTCGATCAGAAAACACTAATCCTCGATCGGCCAGCTTTTGTCAAGAGCTGCCGCTCAACTTATTAAAGATTTCTATCCCACTGACTCAATGGCAGAAACGGCATTAAATCGGGCAAGAATCGCGGTAGATGCGATGGGAGGTGACTACGCTCCCAACGAGATTATCGCGGGATCGATGCGAGCTTCCGAAGAATTAGATGTAGAAGTATTATTAGTCGGCGATTCTGAACGGATTGAGGCTTATTTCCAGCATCATCCCCGTCCCAAGAATCTCACGATCGTCCACGCAGAGGAAGTGGTGGCCATGGACGAAGAGCCGATCACCGCTATCCGTCGCAAACCAGCGGCCTCGATTAATGTGGCCATGGATTTAGTCAAACAAAATCGCGCCGATGCGGTGGTGGCCGCCGGTCACTCTGGGGCAGCCATGGCGGCGGCGTTACTGCGTTTAGGTCGTTTAAAAGGAATCGATCGCCCGGCGATCGGTGCGGTGCTGCCGACGATGTTGGCGGGTAAATCGGTGATTATCCTCGATGTCGGGGCGAATGTGGACTGTAAACCCAAATATTTAGAGCAGTTTGCCCTAATGGGGACAATTTACAGTAAATACGTTATGGGGGTTGAAGATCCGAAAGTCGGTTTGCTCAATATCGGCGAAGAACCCAGCAAAGGTAACGATCTCGCCCTAAAAACCTACGAATTATTAGAAAATAACCAGCAAATTCCCTTTATCGGCAATGCTGAGGGCCGGGATGTGCTATCGGGACAATTTGATGTGATCGTCTGCGATGGTTTTGTCGGTAATGTCCTGTTAAAATTTGCCGAAGCGGTGGGAGGAGTTATCCTACAAATTCTCAAAGAGGAATTACCTAGGGGGATACAGGGTAAAGTCGGGACGGCTTTAATTAAACCCAATCTTAAACAGATCAAACAACGCATGGATCACGCGGAACACGGTGGTGCACTGTTATTTGGAGTCGATGGGGTCTGTGTGATCAGTCACGGCAGTTCCCAAGCGCCTTCAATTTTTAACGCTATCCGACAGGCAAAAAATGCCGTTGATAATCGCGTTTCTGAGCGCATTCAAGCCTACAATGACCACCATCATCAATTAAAAAAGTTGTCGGTGAACGGTGAAGATTAAGCTGTCATCCTTTTGCTGTTATCAGTAATCAGTAATCAGTGAAAAGACGGTGGGAAACTGCTATTTAATACTGCTTACCTAATACTCAAATCTGGTCACTGATAACTGACCCACTGATAACTGACCCACTGATAACTGACCCACTGATAACTGATAACTGATAACTGATAACTGAAAAAGGGGGAATATTTTGAACGGATTCGGGTCAGCAGTCGTCATGACCGGTTGTGGATCGGCCACACCAGGGCAATTTCTCAGTAATGAAGAACTCAGTCAAATTGTCGAGACTTCCGATGAGTGGATTAAAAGTCGCACTGGCATCGGTAAACGCCATTTAGCGGATCAATCGGTGTCTTTGAGCCAATTAGCGTCCCAAGCGGCGATTAAGGCTCTAGAAATGGCTCAGGTGTCGCCTAGGGACATCGATTTGATTCTTTTGGCTACTTCTACCCCCGATGATCTGTTCGGTAGTGCGGCCCAGGTTCAAAGTCAGATCGGGGCCAATCGGGCGATCGCTTTTGATCTCACCGCTGCCTGTTCGGGTTTTCTGGTGGCATTAGTCACCGCCACCCAGTTTATCCGTACTGGTACTTACCGCAATGTCTTGGTTATCGGGGCCGATGTTCTCTCCCGTTGGGTGGATTGGAACGATCGCGCTACCTGTGTCCTCTTTGGTGATGGGGCAGGGGCGGTGGTTTGTCAAGCAAATGATACAAAAGATAACATTCTCGGTTTTGAACTCCATAGCGACGGCAGCCAGAATAGTTCTCTTAATCTCGCCTATCAGGGGGAGGAATTGCCCCTTAAGCAGGGGGTAAGGGTTCAAAAAGGGACCTATAAGCCTCTAACGATGAACGGACGGGAAGTCTATCGTTTTGCCGTGGCGAAAGTGCCAGAGGTCATCGAAAAAGCTCTCTATCGGGCTAATTTAACCACCAGTGATATCGATTGGTTAGTTTTGCACCAAGCTAATCAAAGAATTATGGACGCGGTGAGCGAGCGCCTGAAACTGCCTCCGGAAAAAGTGATCAGCAATCTCAGCGAGTATGGCAACACTTCCGCGGCATCGATTCCTCTAGCCCTCGATGAAGCTGTCAGGAGTGGTAAGGTCAAAAAAGGTGATATTATTGCTTCTTCCGGCTTTGGTGCTGGTTTAACTTGGGGTGGGATTATCTTCCGTTGGGGAGATTAATTCAGTAACCAGTAACCAGTAAACAGTAAACAGTAAACAGTAAACAGTAACCAGTAAACAGTAAACAGTAAACAGTAAACTAAAAACTCACATCTGATAACTGATAACTGATAACTGATAACTGATAACTGACCCAAACACATCTATCTATCTATCTATTTTAAGAACTTATGAAAACAGCGTGGATATTCCCGGGACAAGGATCGCAAGCGTTAGGAATGATTGGAGATTTAGCGGAAAGTGCGCTTGGCCAAGAGAGATTAGAAATAGCAGAAAGAATCCTCGGTTGGTCGGTCTGGGAAAAATGTCAAGGGGATGAAGAAACCCTATCTCGTACTCTTTATACCCAACCTTGTTTATTTGTGGTGGAGAGTATTTTAGCGGATTTGTTGCAAGAAAAAGGTCATTTTCCCGATCTAGTTGCCGGTCATAGTCTTGGTGAATATTCGGCTTTGTATGCGGCCAGGGTGTTTAATTTTGAAACAGGATTAAATCTAGTTCAAAACCGTTCCCGTTTGATGGATGCGGCCGAAGGTGGTAAAATGGCCGCCTTAATGAAATTCGATCGCACCAGTCTAGACACAGTGATTAATCAGACGGAAAATGTAGTTATTGCTAATGATAATAGTGCCGAACAAGTGGTGATTTCTGGGACTCCTGCAGCGGTGGATTTGGTATTAGGTCAAGTGAAAGTTAAGCGGGTTATGCCGTTAAAAGTATCCGGTGCTTTTCACTCTCCCTTGATGGAAAATGCTGCTATTCAGTTTCAGCAGATTTTAGAATTAGTTAATTTTCGGTCTGCAAAAGTTCCCGTTATTTCTAATGTTAATCCTAGCCAACCGATCACCGATGCGGAGGAATTAAAAAGTTATCTCATTCAGCAGATGACTAGCTCCGTAAGATGGCGAGAAATTATGTTAAAATTGCTGGATGTGGGTGTGGAAAAAGCGATCGAAGTGGGACCGGGTAAAGTTTTAACTGGTTTAATTAAACGAACTGTTCCTGCAATTGAGTTAGAAAATATCAGTCAATTAGCCGATATATCCAAGGGTAGCGATGGTACTAAATTGCAGGGTTCATTAATTGGTGTTGGTTAAATTATTTGGCAATATTTTCGATGAAGGAAGTAAATTGATAGATACCTAGCCAAAAATTTGGTTAGGTATTTTTTTAGAAAACTATCATAACTGGACTTCCCCGTTGACAAAAGGCCATAACCTATGGTGTAGGAGGGATTAAGAGAATTTCCGCCGCCCCGTTACTGGGTACAAATCAAGGAAACTCCCAATAAATCTAAAGCATGATTGTTGCAGTTGGGTCGGTCGAGTTATCTTAGAAAAACGATAACTTTCCTCTCTAATCGTACATTCTACTGTGTTCAAGCAAATTGTCCCCAAGTCTTCCAACAAAGTCCGAAAACTATGCCGAGGGATGTTCTCTTGATTCCGTTTTTTTCTCTCTTTAGACTGAGCGGATTCACTGCGACTCGCTTTAATCACATTCAGAGAACTATCATCAATTTCTTCATCCTCAAATAATAAAGGAGACAAGGACTGTTTTAAATGCCATTCCACATAATAAGCCAACATACACAAAAAGCTCTGAGCCTTCACCCTATCTCCCTTATAATGATAGATAGGGTTAGCTGAATAAATCTAAAAACCTTGTTGGGTAAGACTTTTAGACTTTTTGTCAATCAAAAAGTACCAGATATGGGAGTGGTCGGGGGGAAAATCCCTGGACTTTTTCCCTGA
>NZ_SFBZ01000197.1:0-12989 GCF_007095495.1 Microcystis sp. M_QC_C_20170808_M9Col
AGGTGTCTTAACCCTTGTTGTAAAGGTACACAGCTAACTTCGTTTAAAAACTCTAATTCTTCTTGCTTTTTCCAATCGGTTAGCATTGAAGAAGTTTGAGCGTAGCCTACTCTTTCTTGTCTTTCGTACCATGCTTGTGTTCTGACATGGAGAGCTTTGTTGTAAACTAATCTTACACAGCCCAAAGTGCGCCGCAATAGCGACTCTTGTTCGGGTGTTGGGTAAAATCGGTAAGAATAGGCTTTTTCCATACCTCACATTCTAACACATATTTTGTAAATGCGCTAAGATTTAACAGTAAAGCCGTCGTAGAACGACGGGGTTTCAGACCCAAAATTTTCGATGATAGGATTCAGTATTCAGGAGTCAGGAGATTGTTTTTATTTATTCTCCCCACATCCCCACATCCCCACATCCCCACACCCTACACCCCACACCCCTTTTAAACAGGATTTAGTATGACTTTAATTGACTCCTCGGCGCTCTCCCCGGCCGTCTATTTTATTGGTGCGGGCCCCGGAGATCCGGAATTATTGACGGTAAAAGCCTATAAAATTCTCCAAAAAGCCGATGTTATCCTCTTTGCTGATTCCCTCGTCCCTAAACAGATTCTTGAGGATACTCGTCAAGATGCCGAGTTAATTCCCACCAGTAGCATCACCCTAGAGGAAATTATCCCTTTAATGATCGATCGCGTGCGTCGGGGTTTAGCGGTGGTGCGACTGCAATCGGGGGATTTAAGTCTCTATAGTGCCATCCAAGAACAAATTGAGCTTTTGACAGCAGCAGATATACCCTTTCAGCTAATCCCCGGAATTAGTGCCTTTCAAGGATTAGCGGCCAAATTGGCCCTAGAATTAACGATTCCGGAATTAGTCCAGACAATTATTCTAACCCGGGTGGAAGGAAAAGCCTCTCCCATGCCAGAAAGTGAAGAATTAGCCTCTTTAGCCGCCCATAAAGCCAGTTTATGCCTATATTTAGCCGCCCGTCACGTTGACAAAGCCCAGGAAAAACTCCTACAATACTACCAGCCAGAGCAACAGGTGGCCGTTTGTTTCCGTCTCGGTTGGCCCGACGAAAAAATCTGGGTTGTCCCCCTGTCAGAGATGGCCCAATTAACCCATCGGGAAAATTTAACTAGAACTACCCTTTATCTAATTAGTCCCGCTTTAAACCAGATTACAGGAACTCGATCGCAACTTTATCACCCGCAACACTCCCATCTTTTCCGTCCTCATTCTTAGGTATTTTCTGGGAAATGTACCGAAAGAAATACCCAGTTTCTACCTAAAGTTAGAGTTAAAGAGCGGCGATTTTGTTTAAAATCGCAGTAGGAGGTAGGACAATTTTAAAAGCTTTTAAAATTAGTCTAACAATCCATGCACAACTGCCCTATGTGTTCGGGAATTATCCTTCGTCACCTTGTGGTTGGTCGTGCCTACTGGTATTGTCCTCACTGTCGTCAGGAGGTTCCTAACTTCCTTGATTGCTCCATTCCTCGCAGGGTAGAGCGAGTTAGAGCGAGAAAAACAGTCTAGATTTTCAAGTTGGTAGATGGCAATAAGACCTGTGGGATGTGTTAATTTTTAACCCATCCCACTTTACCTGTCTATACATCCCGAGGATTGAGATGGATCATTTCCCAAGTCACATAGGTACCGATCGGACTCCAAATCAGGTAGGGTAAGAGTAGGATGCCCGCCCAAGAAGAAACAGGGAAAACCAATAGCGCCAGAAGACAACCCAAGAAAAAACCCGTACCTCCGATAATCGTTCCCGCTTTGAGACTGCGTAGTTTACAGGTGACGGGAGTATAGGCAGTAATAGTCAATTCCACCAACAGATAAAAAGCCATCAAAAACCAGCGATTAGCCGGTTGAGCTTCCCAGACTAAATAAGCAGAAATTGCCCCACAAATATAGATAATTGTCCAGATAAGAGGGATTAATCCTTCAAAGGTTAACCAATCGGGACGACGCAAACGCGCAAACCAACGCACATCGCGAGAATTGAGTAATCCCCCAGCTAACGCTACCAAAAATCCGACGACACTGATAAGCAACCAAGAGGGAATCATCATTTTTAGCTATCCTCCGCTAATTTTGGCTTTGTAACCCGATTCAATGAGAATTTGGAGAATTTTTTGGCGATGATCTCCTTGGATCTCAATGGTATTTTCTTTAACTGTACCACCCGTTCCGCAAGCAGTTTTTAACTGTTTTAATAATTTCGTCAGAGTTTCGGTTTGACATTGAAAACCTGTAACCATGGTAACGGTTTTTCCCGCACGACCAGAGCGGGAGGTTTGTACTCGCAAATTCTGCTGATTTGGGGGTAATTCAGGGATGGAACGCTCAAAAGCTTGAGAATTGCTTTGATCTCCAAATTCCTGATAGGCAATCCGGTTTTTTTCCTTAGATTTACTCATATAGCAATTATCATACTGGGTTTCGGGGTTTTTCAGTGACCAGTAAACAGTAAACAGTAATCAGTGAACTGAAAACTGGCATCTGATAACTGATAACTGATAACTGATAACTGATAACTGATTCAAAGCTGACCGCTGATAGCTCTTAATTGGTTGGACTGGCAGCGCATTTGATTAAGTTCAGCTGCCGACATTCGATCGAGATGACCTAAAATCATATTAACTCGACCTTGGCACTTTAATTTTTCTCGATGTCGTGCCAAAAAATCCCAGTAAAGAAAGTTAAAAGGACAGGCTAAATCCCCGACTCGTTCATTTTTTTTATACAGACAACCCCGACAATAATCACTCATTTTATCAATATAGTTGGCCGAGGCGGCGTAGGGTTTGGAAGCGAGAATTCCCCCATCGGCAAATTGTCCCATTCCCAGTACATTAGTCTGCATTACCCAATCGTAGGCATCGATAAAAACACTATGAAACCAGTTTTCAATCTCTTGGGGAGAGCAACCAAAAATTAAGGCAAAATTGCTCAAAATCATTAATCTTTGAATATGATGGGCATAACCGGTATTTTCCACCTGTGATAATACTTGTTTGAGGCAATTCATCTCGGTTTGATTACTATCCCAAAAGAAAGCCGGTAAGGGTTGTTGATGCTCAAACCAATTACGATTAGCGTAATCTTCTCCCAGATAATGATAAATTCCCTGCATATATTCCCGCCATCCCAACACCTGACGGATAAATCCTTCGATGCTATTTAGGGCTAAATTATCTTTTTTATAGGCAATTTCTGCCCCTTGAATCACTTCCAACGGCGTTAGTAATCCTAGATTAAGATAGGGAGATAATAGGGAATGCCAGAGGGTTTCTTCTTCCGTTACCATCGCATCTTGGTAGGGTCCAAAGTTGGGCAGACAATTAGTAATAAAATGCTCCAAAACCTGTAAAGCTTGTCTGCGGTTTACTGCCCAGCGAAAAGGTTTGATTTTTCCATATTTAGGAATATCTAAAGCTTCCACATCAGCGATAACCTGAAGGGTAATTTCATCGGGTTCAAACCAAAGAGGAGCAGCAGTTTTTAATCCATCCTTGGGCGGTTTACGGTTTTGTTTATCAAAGTTCCATTGTCCTCCTATGGGTTGATTATCCTCGATTAAAATCTGCCATTTTTTACGACTTTCTCGATAGAAATCCTCTAGTAATAGTCTTTTACGAGATTTAGCCCAATTATTAAAATCTGTCCTTGTCCAGAGAAAGTGATTATTATCAATTAGGGTTATAGCACAGTCTAAATTAAGATTTTTGATTAATCTAAGAAAAGGTAAATCATTAGGCATCATAATCTGTAATTCTTTAATACCTAATCGTTCAATCCAAGCAGATAAAATCGGTTCAAAATCTTCAGCAACTTCGTAGGTGACAGACCATCCTAAAGTTTTTAATTCTTCGGCAAAATGACGCATCGCCGACCAGATTAAAACTAATTTTTGCTGATGATAGGGTCTTTGTCGAATATGATTGTGGGATTCAATTAAAATAACCGGCGTTTCCTGTGAATAGGCTTGACGATTAGCTAAGGCCGCTTGTCCTGTCCATAATTGATCCCCTAAAATCCAAATGCCAATGGTCATAATTATCTCATTGCCTCGACTATTCCCCCATATTTTTTAGCCATAATATCCGCCATTTCCCGATCAGAAAATTTACTGGCTTTGTCGATGCTGGGGGTAAATGTACCCGTAGAGGTTAAATAATGGGTAAATACCCCGACTTTTTTGCTAATAATCCACATATTTCTGGAAGTCAAAAATCAAAAAGGGGATGGGAAGTGGGGTGTGGGGTGTGGGGTGTGGGGTGTGGGGTGTGGGGAGTTTTCTCAGTGAACTGATAACTGATAACTGATAACTGATAACTGATAACTGATAACTGATAACTGATAACTGATAACTGATTAGGTTTTTGTCCTAAGACTTTGGGCGCTTAGATAAAGTTGCGTCCATTCTTTGACCACTTGCGTGCGTTTACAGTTTAATTCGCCGGCGATTTCCTCAAGGGTTTTACCCGCTTTTAAGCCATCGATAACGCTTTTACCCCTGGGAGAAAGGCCAGCATAGAAACTTTGCCATTGACTGAGAGTTAAGCCAAAATTATGCTCTTTCGGGCTGATTTGTAACCATTCAGCGATTAATTCTGTCCCTTCCTTGAGGGCAAAAACCTTAATCGCATGATAGCCAACTTTTTCCCGGATACGATAAATCCGTTGAATGGGAATATTCATCTCTTTGGCGATCACATCTTGGCTTTCGCCCCCTAGATAGAGGTTAAACCAAGTCACCGCCTCCAGACCAACATTTTCCTCTAGATAGTCAGCAAAACCCTCTTGAACTTTTGCCCGGAGAATTTGCGCTTCTTGGTGAGTGCGTTGATCTTCGTAGGTAGCGATCGCATTTTGGTCCAGTAAACTTAAGCTAGTTTCCCCCTCATCGTCACTAATTTCATCGGAGAGAATCCAGATCATTTCTTGCCGAGGCACGTTAGTGATACCGCTTCTCGATTGACGACGGAGATAATTAACAAAACGATAGGCTAACAGGGGTTGATTGCGGATCGGACGCAGGGCGTATTCCTCCAGGGTGGCTAACAGCAGCTGATTGCGAGTAGCTTGATCGTTGGTACAACGAGAGATCCATGCTAACTGGGATTGCAGATAGCGATCGCTATTTAACATCTCTTGAATAATTTCTTGCAAGACATCGGCCACCGCTTGCCGACGATCGCGACTTAAGGAAACCCAAGTGCGAATTTTTTGCCGGAGAGTGACACAAGCGCCGAGACGATCAATCAGGTTACGATAGCCGCGGGTGGGACTAACTTTGAGATAGCGTTGCCGTAAAATTTGCCAAAGATAAACTAATCCCCGTTTAGCGATTTCTAAATCTCTCTCATCTAAATTTTCCCAACGTTGGCTATCTTCACCGAGTAACCAATTGATAATGGTATCCCGTTGGCGATCGGTTAAGGAATCCTCTGTTTGAGAGAGGCGATCTTGCCATTGTTGCCTTAACTCGTCGATTATTGTCGTCATCGAAAAATTGAGTTCCAAACCCCGTCTTTTGAGGACGGCTTTAGTTTGAATATTAGCGCATTTACACGATATATGCTAGAACCTGAGCCATGGAGAAAGCCTATCGCAACGATTTTACCCAACACCCGAACAAGATAGGACTCTAGGCAGAAGAGAAATAGGAATTGTGCGGAAAGTGCGCTCGCATTCTTTCCTAGGGTGTCCTCCCTGAAAACATGACAATTTCAAGGTTAACCAATATTTGGGAATGCACCACCCCTACCATTTATAATTCGGGAACATTCTCCTGTTCATAATTTTTTATTAATATTCCCAAAATTTCCATTAAAGAAGCAAGAGGATGATTTTCATTTTCTCCTATTTCATCTATCAAATTATCTAACATAATTACTAATTGTTCATATTCTGATTCGCTACGAGGAATAAAGAGTATTGGCTTTAAGTTTGTCCAAGCTTGCTGTGTTTTCTCTATATCTATCGTCGGCATTTTTTTACTCCTTCCATTTATTTTTGTCCTATTCAGCATGAGCCTGTAGGGTGCGTTCCCTCAAACCATTGTGGCTTTAACATTAATTTGTATTTGGGAACGCACCACCCCCAACGCTTACTCCCTATTGGGTTTCACTATCATTCAACCCAACCCACAATTGCAGGGTGATTATTCTTTTAATTGTCAGCATCAGGATTTTCAGGCTTGGGGGACTTTCAGGATGGTTTAGTTGAGGGCTGTGATTGATTTGCTGCTCAAAACCTAGGGCTATAGGTGAGAATTTTATTAATAAATCCCGAAAATATTGCCCTTAATTAGCTTTAACTTTCTGCCCGATCGTATCGGCAGTGGTAGTAGAAACCATGGCCGCCATAACTTGTTCGGGGGAAACCGTAAAAGGTAAACGATGAATGTCCGAATTAGGCTGACAGGCAATTGCGGCCGCGTGGCGCAATTGGGCAAGGGAAACATCTCTTAATCCTAAATCCTCTAGGGATTTCGGTAAACCAATTTGTTCATAAAACTGGATTAGTTGCCCCCGGGCCGATACTGCCAATTGATTACCCAAAACTATTTCCTCTAGACGCAATTGGGCGAGAATGCCGTAGGCGACTTTTTCCCCGTGCAGGGCATGATGGCAAGCGGGAATATGGGTTAAACCATTATGAATTGCATGGGCGGCCACGGTACGACAATTAGCACCCCCTAAACCACCAATTACTCCGGCTAATAAAACGGTGGCATCTACCACCTGTTTCCAGTCCTCCCCGCCGATATTTTCCAGGGCTGCCGGGGATTTTTGGAAAAGAATGTCCCGCAAAACCCGGGCCTGTTGGACAGCGGCAATGATCAGGGTTTCTGTGCAATGACCGCTACTGACGGAAGCTTCGTACCATTTAGCGATCGCATCGCCAATACCGGCGATTAAGGTTCTTTTCGGGGCAGTTTGGATAATACCGTAATCGAGAATTAATAAATCCGGACAACGGGCTAGGGACAGATCGTAAAGAAACGCCCCCGCGTCGGAATAGACGTTAGATAGGGCTGTCCAGGCGGCACAAGTGGCCGCGGAGGTGGGAATCGTGGCGATCGGCAAATGGCACTGATGGGCGAGTAATTTGGCCGTATCGAGGGCCTTGCCGCCACCCACACCGATGATAAAATCTGCCTCATGACTCTTGACAGATGCCTTTAAATATGCTAGGGAATTTTCCGAACAATCGGGGGCGTAACTGTGATAGCTGGGGGTGAGATTTTTCAGGGGAGATGACAAAAAAGCTAAATTGCGATCGCCGCCCACCACGAGGGGACGTTTGCCCAAATCCGCTAACTTGCCGGTGGATTCTTCTAGGGCATTGTCACCCCGAATCACTTGTGCGGGGGCGATTAACAGGGGCAAAACAGCGACAGCATTGGACATTTTTTGACAACCTCTCAGGATTATTGGCTAAGTTTAGCGAAACTTTCGGGAAAAAGCTGTAGTTCAGGAGTATTATCCCCCGGGCCGGAGAAGGATTTTTTAATCTGTCCTAAGTACAAAGGAGCAGATAAACCGGGCTGAGGATGAACGAGAGTGCGAGCGCTAATGATAAATTGATTATTACCGCCAGCACCGGCGCGACCAGAGGAAAACAAGTCACTAGCGGCTTGTTTTAGGGTTGCTTCCACTTGCTCGGGAGTAACAGTATTGGGCAGGGAGATAACAGCTTGATTAGCTCCGTTATCATAGACAAGGGAGAATCTCACCGCCCCCGGAATTTCGGTACGAGTAAATAATCCTAACCCAAGACCGAAAATTCCCACCGTCAACACAGCCATAAAGCTAGTGACACCGACGAGACGAAAGCGGATTCCCCAACCGACGAGAAAAGCGATAATCGTGAGTACCAAAAAAACCAGCGTGGCAATACCAGACCATTGGATGTATTTGGCAAAGTTCAGGGGAATGTCCATATTTTCTATAATACTGATTCTATGAAAACGGTTAGCATAAACCATTGTACCTATCCTGTTGTCGAAACTTTCCATTCCGTACAGGGCGAAGGCTTTTGGACGGGAAGCAATGCTTTTTTCCTCCGTTTGGGAGGTTGCGATGTCTATTGCCCTTGGTGCGACCAAAAAGAGTCTTGGAATGCCCACCGTTATCCACAACAATCGCTGCGGGAATTGGTTGAGATGGCAAAAGGGGCTAACCCCGCTATGGTGGTGATTACCGGGGGTGAACCTTTGATGCACAATCTTGATCCTTTGACCAAGGAATTAAAAAATCAGGGTTTACGGGTACATTTAGAAACTTCTGGCGCTCATCCTTTTACTGGGGTTTTCGATTGGGTGACTTTTTCTCCTAAAACTTATAAAATGCCCGATCCTAGTATTTATGCACGGGTAAATGAGTTAAAAATTGTCGTGGCTCATCCAGAGGATTTAGACTGGGCATCTATGCAGGAAAGTAAGTTATCGGAAGGGGTGATTAAATATCTACAACCCGAATGGAATACAGTGGAAAGCAAAGAGTTAGTCTTTAATTATGTTCTCCAGCATCCCCAATGGCGCCTCAGTCTCCAAACCCATAAGTTTTTAGGAGTCCGCTAGTCAGTTATCAGTTATCAGTTATCAGTTATCAGTTATCAGTTATCAGTTATCAGTTATCAGTTATCAGTTATCAGTTATCAGTTATCAGTTATCAGTTATCAGTTATCAGTTATCAGGAAAAAATTTTCACCCCCACAGATGAAAGAGGTTTCCTTCCCTACACCCCACACCCTACACCCTACACCCTCTTTCAAGTCAGGAGATTACTTTTTATTTATTCTCCCCACTTCCCCATCTCCCCAATCCCCAATTCATGATTCATAATTCCCAAACCCTAATTTACTAACAAGAGGTTAAATACTATGTCTAACAACAATTCTGAACGAGTAGTGCGTCGTGGTCGAGTTTTTCCAGAGATGCAATCTACAGAGGAAGAAAAGGCCAAACATCGCGCCAGACAATTAGAATTTTATCATCGTTGTTGGCCGATTTTTCAGAGTTTACAGCCCCGGTTAATGAAACATTATTATGGTTGGTACATTGCGATCGAACCCGATAGCGGCGATTATTTTATCGATCCCGATCAAGAAGTGGCCAGTAAAAAAGCAAGGGCAAAATATCCCGACAAAATCCATCATATCTTTGGCATTAATGAAACTGGAGTTAGTGGCAGAATATGATTGAAGGGAGATTTGGAACCAAAGGACAAATTTATTTTGATATCGATTTAGTTGGCAATGATGGATTGATTCTACCCGCAGAAGTCATGCTGGATACGGGGTTTACCGAGTTTTTAGCCATAAATAGTCAAGATGCTGACAGTCTTGATTGGCGTTTTTTGCGACAAAATAAATTGATAACCGCTCAAGGAGAAGCATTTTTTGATATATATTTAGGCAGAGTAAGAATTGATGCTCAGGAATACGAAATTCCCGTCTTTGCAGGGGAGGCAATTAAGGAGATTTTGTTAGGTTCGCGGTGGCTAAAACAATTTATCTTAGTAGCTAATTATCAACAAACACAGGTGACATTAGGATAATGACAAAAAAGGCGATTATTTTACTTTCCGGGGGATTAGATTCAGCGACAACAGCAGCGATCGCTCTAGCTGCTGGTTATCAATTAATTGCCCTTTCCTTTCGTTATGGACAAAGACACGAGCGTGAATTAGCGGCGGCGAAAAAAATTGCTAATTTTCTCGATATTAAAGAACATCATCTGATCGAAGTCAATCTATCTTTGTGGGGAGGTTCCGCTTTAACCGATCAATCTATTGCTATTCCCCAAGAGGGAATTAACCCGAATATTATCCCGATTACCTATGTGCCGGGGAGAAATACAGTTTTTATTTCGATCGCTCTTTCTTTAGCGGAAGCAAGGGAAGCGGAGGCGATATATTTAGGAATTAATGCGGTGGATTATTCTGGTTATCCCGATTGTCGTCCCCAGTATTTAGAAGCCTTTCAAACTTTAGCTAATTTATCATCGAAAGCGGGTTTAGAAGGGAAAGCACCCCAATTAATTGCCCCTTTGGTGATGGATAGTAAGGTAGATATCGTCCGTCGTGCCGTTAGTTTAGGGGTTCCCATTGCTGATACTTGGTCTTGTTATCAAGGAGAAGTTGAACCCTGCGGTTTATGCGATTCCTGTCGCATCAGAGATCAGGCTTTAATTGAGGCCGGTTATCCCGAATTAGCCACTGCCCTGTTGAAAAACAGCCGGGGAAAATAGGGAGGATAGTGAAAAATGGAGATAATCTAGGCAATTAAATGTTCAATGAGGATTTTACTGCCGATTAATATTAAAACTAAACCGCCGAGAATTTCCACCTTTTGACTAAATAAATTACCGAATTTATGCCCGATAAAAACAGCTATAAAACATAAAGCAAAGGTAATAGAACCGATGACAGTGCAAGCTAAAAGTAAGGGAGTTTTAATCATCGATAGACCCAAACCAACTACTAAAGCATCGATGCTAGTAGCGATCGCTAATCCGATTAAAGTATAGGAATCTAGAGGATTAAATTTTTTTTCCTCGTCATCATTTTGAACAGCTTCGTAGATCATTTTACTGCCGATCGCTCCTAAAATAATAAAAGCGATCCAGTGGTCAAAAGAGGCGAGGAACTCGCGACAAGTTAGACCGATACCCCAACCGATCATCGGCATAATCGCTTGAAATCCCCCAAAAAACAAAGCAATTTTCAAAGCCTTATTAACATGAATATGACGAATCATCAGGCCACTGGTCAGAGAAACGGCCACGGCATCGGCGGCTAATCCCACGGCAACAAAGGAAGTGGTTAAAAGTTCGAGTGAAGTAAACATCTATAGTTGTTTATCCTTTAATTTCCCCTTATCTTAACTAATTTTTACCCAGAAAACTTTCATATTTCTCTCATGATCCTCTCATTTATCTATCATTTCTCTAACCTAAGTAGGTAGGCGTTAAAAGTTGTCAGATGCCCCCCTTATCAAGGGGGGATTAAAGGGGGGACTAAGGGGGGATCGGCACCCCCCTTATCAAGGGGGGCAGGGGGGATCGAACCTAAAATCCATTTTTAATTTAATTATAACCAGCTACTTAATTAGTGAGCGGATCGAATTGAAAAGGTTTAAAACCACATTACTGGTTCTTCACCGATCGCCTGCACCTGATGGATCGCTTCTGGGGTAAAATTGATGATATACTCAGCTTCTAGGACTTTTTCAGCCGCTACTGTGATTTTATCGGGAAATTCAACCGTAGGAGTCCGAGGAACCAATGCTGCTGTTTTATAAATTCCCCCGAATTTTTTCCAGGACAAAGTTAAGAAAGATACCTTTTCCCATCATCGATCATCCCGTCTGCTTTTAAGGTGGCGAACGCTACCATATAGGAAAAGTGCCACATAAAAAATTATGATAATTTCGAGAATTACCAGAGAATGAGGTGGGAGAGAACGGTGATAAAATTAGCTAATTGACTCCCCTAACTTAAGCACCCAATAACCGCTCACTGAAAATATGGCTGATTTTTTTAACACCTATGGTTTTTTAATTGTTTCAATGATCTTTGGGTCCATATTAGGCATTTCAATTTATCTGCCCTTAATGGCCGGTCAATTATCCTTAGCAACCCCCGGTTTTTACGCTTTAGGCGGTTATGTGGCCGCCATTCTTTCCACGCAAGTTTTTACTAATACCGGCAGCAATTATCCCCTGGCTTTGGTCTTTTTAGAAATGTTAATTGCTGGCATTATTGCGGGAATATTAGCCATAGTTTTAGGTATTCCTGTTCTCCGTTTGCGAGGTATTTATTTAGCCATTGCCACGATCGCCTGGGTAGAAATTTTGAGAATTATTGCCCTTAATCTCGAGATAACTGGCGGTGCGGTCGGTATTTTCGCCATTCCCCAACCCTTCACTACTCAATTAGCCTACCTTTGGCTGGCCTTGCCCCTCTTATTCCTAACTATGCTGTTTCTCTACCGGTTAGAAAACATCAAAATTGGTCGGGCATTTAATGCCATTCGTGCCGATGAATTGGCAGCTGCGGCCATGGGAATTAATCCCACCTATCACAAAGTTTTATCCTTCACTTTCGGGGCAGTTTTAGCGGCAGTTGTGGGAGCGGTAAGCGCCCATTTTCTCAATACTTGGAATTCCCGTCAGGGAACTTTTGATGCCAGTATTATTTTCTTGGCTTTTGTTTTAATTGGTGGTTCCAGAACTTTTGTCGGGCCCGTGGTGGGAGGTATTGTTTTAACTGCTTTGCCCGAAGTTTTACGCGCCCTCGGCGGTGTGAATGGTTTACCAATTTGGTTAGGGAATTTCTTGCGCGATGGTCGTTTGATTATTTTTGGAATTTTAATCGTTTTGGGAACAATTTTTTATCCTCAAGGCTTAATTACACCTGAATTAATCAAAAAACTAATTCCTTTTAAAAGACGTTCCTCTCTTAGTCAAGTTGATTCCTAGTCATGGATCAATGTTGTCGATTGGATTCCTTTTTAATTAATGATATAATAGGATAGTTTATCCCCCTTTATATTCTCAGTCATCTCCGAGAATGACCCGCCAAATTCACGACCAATTTGCCAAGGAATATTTAGAGGAACTGTTAGCGCCTCTAGGAACCATAAAAAAGAGTAAGAAAGTGAAAAGTGAGGTTCAAGAAATAGATGTCTGGTTTGAACCGGCCAGTTCACCATCAAGGACCGAACTCCCTTTAGGTTTACTCGGAAAAATGGCGGCGACTTCCTGTTTGTTTGAACCTTTCCGTAACCCGCCCTCAGAAATAGAGATTCGCAGTTGTATATCTGGACTTCCCCGTTGACAAAAGGCCATAACCTATGCTGTAGGAGGGATTAAGAGAATTTCCAGCACCCCGTTACTGGGTACAAATCAGAGAAACTCCCAATAAATCTAACGCTTTTTGTTGCAGTTGGGTCGGTCGAGTTA
>NZ_SFBZ01000198.1:0-6239 GCF_007095495.1 Microcystis sp. M_QC_C_20170808_M9Col
TTGTATTTGGGTTTACCTCTTTTGCTCTGTATCATCGCCTATCTTGGGAATGGCAATCAATATCCCTATTTTGGCTAGTTATCTTCGGATTTTGTACTGTCCTTTGGGTGCGAGGTAAAAAATTAGAAGAAAAAGCCCGCAACCCCCTCAGAGGCATTTTAGAGGGCTACATTCCGCACTTCAGAAGGAGGTTCAAGTTATTGAAATAGTTTCAAAAGCCAACAAAAAAACTCAGTTGTATGGTGCGGAGTTAATCGTAGCTGATAGATGGTTCCCCAGGGGAGCATCTCACCTTTGCAATGAGCATAAATACTTAGTGTAAAAATAGGCTTTTCGAGGGTAATTCTTGTTTTAATTCTCCATGTACGCAGTCTTTAAAAGCCTCGATTTCGTTCCATGAGATGCTCCCGTTCCCCAGTAGCAAAATCTGTTCCAATTGTGGATACAAAAAAGAGTCTCTATCTTTATCCGAAAGAGTTTTTGATTGTGAACAATGCTCTTTTGTTTGTGATAGAGACTTGAACGCTAGTCTCAATCTAGCTTCTTTGGCGGTGAGTTCCACCGTGTCAGCCTGGGGAGTAGATAGTGCCGACACTGCTACCTTGAAGCAGGAAATTAGCTTCAAATTTGCTCATGAGTAGATTTGAGTAAGTTTAATAGAACGGCAAACTTTGATCAGGGATGACTGAATAGGCCGCAAGCTTGTTAGAGTATTGAGAGTAATTTTGAGCGAGCGATGATACTACAGCCTTTCCTTTCTTCCGCTTGGAGTTTTAACATTCCCCTGTTAGCCTCGGCAGCTACAGCCGAAACTGCCGATAGTGCCTTAGTTTTAGCCTGCGTGCTGCTGAGTTTGACCGTTATTTATTTCGCCTGTAAACTGGGGGGAGAAATATGCGTGCGATTCAACTTGCCTCCCGTGTTAGGAGAATTAGTCGGTGGCGTGATTATCGGGGTTTCTGCCCTAAAATTACTGGTTTTTCCAGAAGGAGGAGCGGGATTCGAGGATTCTCTCCTAATTCACTTCCTACAATCCACTTCCCCCCTCACCCCGGAGCAATCTCCCGCCGTTTTTAGTGCTGCCAGTGAGGTGATTTCCGTCCTCTCGGAATTGGGGGTAATTATCCTGCTGTTCGAGATCGGTTTAGAGTCAGACTTGCAGGAATTAATTCGCGTCGGTCCGCAGGCAGCCGTCGTCGCAGTGGTGGGAGTTGCGGTTCCCTTTTTGGTGGGTACTTTGGGTTTAATCTATATCTTTCATCTGGCCACCATTCCCGCTATTTTTGCCGGGGCAGCTCTAACCGCTACCAGTATCGGCATTACCGCGAAGGTTTTAGCAGAAATAGGGCAGTTATCGGCGAAAGAAGGTCAAATTATCATCGGGGCAGCGGTTCTCGATGATATTCTCGGTATTATCATCCTCGCTGTCGTTGCTTCTTTGGTGAAGACTGGAGAAGTGCAAATTAGCAAAGTAATTTATCTAGTGATTAGTTCCAGCGCTTTTGTGGTGGGGGCGATCCTGATCGGTCGTTTTTTAAGCCCCTTTTACGTTCAATTAGTTAATAGCATGAAAACTAGGGGACAATTGCTCTTATTTTCCCTGATTTTCGCCTTTATTCTTGCCTATATTGCCCAAGTTATCCAATTAGAAGCGATTCTCGGTTCCTTTGCTGCGGGCTTGGTCCTCGGGGAAACGGAAAAGCGATCGGAATTGGCAGAACAAGTGTTCCCGATCGCCGATTTATTTGTACCGATATTTTTCGTCTGTGTGGGGGCAAAAACCGATTTAAGTGTCCTTAATCCCGCTATTCCCACTAATCGAGAAGGATTAGTCTTGGCCGCTTTCTTAATTGTCGTCGCTATTTTGGGTAAAGTGGTGACGGGGTTAGCCGTTTTCAGTCAGGAAAAACTCAATCGCTTGGCGATCGGAGTTGGCATGATTCCCCGGGGTGAAGTGGGTTTAGTCTTTGCCGGAGTCGGGGCTGCTAGTGGCGCTTTATCCCCCGCTGCCGATGCGGCCATTATTATGATGGTGATCTTGACTACCTTTATCGCTCCGCCCCTGTTAAGGTTAGTATTTAAAGAACCTACCGCCAGCCCTCAAGAAACATAGCAGACCATGCCAACGTCCCATAAGCTTGTTTTTATTGATAGTCATTCTCAGAGCATTAACGGAGCTATGGATGGCCAAAAATCGACAAAATTGTCCATTTTTACCGAAAAAAGGTAATTGATAACTGAGCAACGGGAGCATCGATCGTGAGATTTCATTGGTTATTCCTAAGCGCATTAACTTGGTTGCTGGTGGCAGCCCCTGCTTGGGCAGGCAAGCTCGTCTTTTGGCGATTCGACACCAATGAGAATCGTCTGGTGTTCACCACCGACAATCGAGTGCAACCGCGAGCGCAAATGATCACTAACCCCACCAGGATCGTGATCGATCTGCCCGGGATCAAGTTAGGGCAACCCAATATTAACCGGCCCATTGGCAATATCGTCAGAAGTGTCCGTATCGGTCAATTTGATGCGGAAACTACCCGTTTAGTGATTGAATTGGCCCCAGGCTACACCTTTGATCCTCAACAGGTAAAAATTCGGGGAATTTCGCCCACCCAATGGACAGTGGAATTGCCAGACCCCCAACCAATTAGGGAGGAAACGCAACCACCCGTCACCCCTGACCCCACACCTACCCCCGATCGCGGTTCCACCCGTCCCACTCCCCCACCTCCAGTTAGCCAGACGGACAACAACGATGATTTTCAGGTAACTCGCAATGGTCTTTTTGTCCGTTTAGAGCAAAATGGTGATGAGCGATCGATCCGCAGTCAACGCAGCCGGGACGGCAAAAAAATCGAATTTGAATTACCCGGGGCCACTTTACCCAGTAGTCTCACCGGTCAAACTATCCCCGTCAATCGCTATGGGGTCGGCGATATTCAATTCAGTCAGACTGCCAATCAACGGGCCAAGATTTCCCTGAGCGTTAATAAGGATAGTCGCGATTGGCAAGCTCTTTATAGTCGTTTTGGTGGTTTGGTTTTACTGCCTAGGGGTGGTCTGGGTTCCGTGGATAATATCTCCTCTCCCCCCCCCACTAGCGCCACCAATCCCAATCCTCGTCCCAACAATCCCCCCCCGAAAACTGCCAATAATCCCCCTTCTAGCAATCGTTTGGCCACGATCTCCTCGATCGATCTGGCGGGTAATAACGATCGCCTGTTAATTCGCGCGGATTTACCCCTAAAAGCTAACGGCAGTGTTAACCGGGATGGTGTCTATGAACTAAGCATCGAAAATGCTAAGTTAGCCGAGTCTTTTCGCGGTCCGCGCTTCGGCCGCTCTAGTCCTATCTATCAATTGCGGGTACGTCAGGAAAGCGCCAATAGGGTGCTGATTTTGGTACAGACTGCAGCAGGGTTTCAATTAGGTCAACTCAATCAATCGGACAGTCAAACCCTAGCCCTAGAATTGCTTTCCTCCCGCAATTATAGCCCCGTTTCTCAGGTTCCTGACTCCACCACTATCCCTGTTCCTTTACCCCCCAATACGGGGCAATTTAACCCACCGCCGCGCCCCTCTAACCCCACTCCTAATCCCCCCCAACAACGCAATAGCCGCTTTCTAGTGGTGATCGATCCGGGCCACGGTGGCAAGGATCCGGGGGCGATCGGAATTGGTGGCCTTCAGGAAAAAAACGTAATTCTGCCCATTTCCCTAGAAGTTACCCGCATCCTGCAACAACAGGGCATCGATGTGCGTCTAACTAGAGATAGCGACTTTTTTGTCACCCTGCAAGGTCGCACGGATCTGGCTAACCAGATCGATGCCGATCTATTTGTCAGTATCCACGCTAACTCTATGGGGAAAGGACGACCAGATGTCAACGGATTGGAAGTTTATTACTTTGGCGATCGCCGTTTGTCGGATACCATCCATCGCAATATTGTCCGCAGTGTCGATCTGCCCGATCGGGGGGTGCGTCGGGCCCGTTTCTATGTGCTGAGAACCTCCAGAATGCCCTCTACCCTCGTGGAAGTGGGTTTCGTTACCGGCGCTGAGGATGCTGCTAAATTAGCCAATGTCAACTTTCAACGACAAATGGCGGCGGCGATCGCTGGGGGGATTATTGAATATATTCAACGAAATCTCCGTTAATGATTAAATGATTGGAGCATTAGTTTACTGATCAAAAAATCCGTGTTTTAATATCATCAAATAAAGCTATTTTAGATCAGCGTTTTCCTCGATATTATCTATGAGAGAATCACAACTTAGTCCGATTGGTGTGTTTGATAGTGGCGTGGGTGGACTGACCGTTTTAAGGGAGTTGTATCGACAACTGCCCCAAGAATCGATTCTCTATTTCGCTGATACCGCTAGACTTCCCTACGGAACCCGTTCTAAAGGGGAAATTATCGAATTTGTCCTGGAAATTCTCACTTGGATGAGCCAGCGCCGGGTGAAAATGGTGATTATGGCCTGTAATACCAGTTCCGCCTTGGCTTTAGAAGAAGTACAGGCCGAATTTAAAGATTTACCAATTTTGGGGGTAATTTTACCCGGGGCAAAAACTGCCGTGCAAAAAGGAAAGCGCATTGGGGTGATTTCTACCCCGGCTACGGCTAAAAGTAATGCCTATAAACAAGCGATTCAAGAAATCGATCCTACTGCCCAAGTTTGGCAAATTCCCTGTCCTCAATTTGTACCTTTGATCGAGGCTAACCGCATTTTTGACCCCTACACCACACAAGTGGCTAGGGAATATCTTCAGCCTTTACTAGCAGAAAATATTGATACTCTGGTCTATGGTTGTACCCATTATCGCCATCTTTCCCCGGTTTTACGTCGTCTTTTACCTAGTTCCGTGCGGTTGGTAGATCCCGCCGCTTCCGTTGTCCGAGCGGCGGAAAAAGAACTAGAATTATTAGGTCTAAAAAATCCCGAAACACCCCTACCTACCAACTTCGCAGTTAGCGGTGAGCCTGACACTTTTGCTCGTTTATCTCGTCAATGGCTCGGTTTTTCTCCCAGGGTAGAAAAGGTTTATCTGCAATGTCGGGTGAAGACCCTCGGTTTTACCGATGGGATGAAACAAAGGCCAGTATAGAACAGCGAACCACAGCTAAAAATAATTGTCTAGTCTCAAGAGCGAAATCTCGAATGACTTCTGACATTGTTAATGGCATTCTAGTTGCGTATTCCGAAGTGCGCTTGCTCTTCTTTTGGGGTCATTAGCCTTGGCAGTCTTTTTTCCTTTAAAGGTCTTGAAGTACTCACGAAAAATAGCTACCATATAAGTAGGGTTTGCTGAATAAATCTAAAAACCTTACAGGAAAGGGCTTTTAGACTTTTTTGACCTCAAAAAGTCCCGACCCTTGCAGTGATCGAGGGGAAAATTCAGGTACTTTTTCCCTGAAAATTGGGTAATTGACCAGGTGAAAATGGGTAAAACCCCACACCCCACCTGCCCCCCCGATGTCGGGGGGGTTGGGGGGCCACACCCTGCCACCAGGAAAAACTTTTTCAGCAGACCCTAAGTATAGCGGCTAGGGTAAACAACCGCTTGAAAAACCCCTGTAGTCTAATCACTACGCTATCTGCACCTTGACAATCAAAGATATGGGGTTCTACCTAATGTTCTAGTTTCTACCTGTAGGTAGGTAAAATCTTTGCAGGAACTAGACAAAGCAGTATTTGAAGCTAACACTTCAATTAAAGCAAATTTTGTAGAAATACAACTAGGGTGGGGCGCACCCAAAGTTAACGCTTGAGGAGAGAACCACCTCTGGGTTGAGAATCGCAAGGTACTTAGTCTAAGTGGACTCGGTGAATCAAGAATCCCTCGCTTGAGCGCGACGGGAGCGTCAATTGCCTGTCCCCGTTTTATAGCCGTCAGTCTTTTCAGTGATCAGTTAACAGTGTGCAGTAATCAGTGTGCAGTAATCAGTGAAAAGACAGTAGGAAACTGCTATTTACAGCCTTTCTCGTCAAGGTGAAGCACAGACACTAATACCTGCTCATCAACTTCAGCAAATCCTAGATAAAACGTTTACATGGCAAGTATATAAGCCCACCGCTAGGAAAGGAAGGCTAGAGTGAGTGGTTGGAGGATAATATCTGAGTGCCTGACACATCTTGTGTAAGGGGTAGCAGGTCAAGGACGACAGAGCAAAGAGTGAACACGGGAAAACCATATTCGGTCATAGTAATCGGAGAGAGCGTTCTTAGAAGAGAAA
>NZ_SFBZ01000199.1:0-5923 GCF_007095495.1 Microcystis sp. M_QC_C_20170808_M9Col
AGGGCTAATTGTGCATCTGCTGGGCAAACAAATTAGCCTGTAATTCAGAGCCGGCAATCGTTTTGACGATTTAGATAAAATTTTCAATGTGACACTTTAGGGTGCGGAATGTGGGATTTTGATAATGAACGCTATAGCAGTTTTCATCAGAATGAGGCATGGGCAAGGAGCTTAAGTCCTTTGTTGGCAAAACTGGTCGATACCTCAATAACGTGAAAAGCGCTATAAATAGCAGTTTCCCGGTCTCTTTTCACTGTTTAAGGAGGTTAAGTCCTTTGTTGGCAAAACTTGTCGATACCTCAATAACGTGAAAAGCGCTATAAATAGCAGTTTCCCGGTCTCTTTTCACTGTTTACTGTTCACTGAAAAAGGCGGGATCGGCCGGGATCGAACCGGCGGCCTAGTGCTTAGGAGGCACTCGCTCTATCCAACTGAGCTACGACCCCTTTTTTCCCTAACCATGATAAGCCATCCATGGCTAAACTGTTGATTGCCATCGACACCCAGCTACTTTCTGTTTTATGGCCACAACCTTGGCAGTATGTTAATTTTATTTGCCCTTGAGGGCTTTTTGAAAATTCTTGCGGTAGGCGGGATTAACAGCCAAAAGAAGCGGCCAGAACAGCGTTAGAGCTAAACGATTGGGTAAACTGGAACTAAAATTAGTGCTTCTGTATCCATTCCAGAATTTCCAACCACCGGCACCATAAACAATTATTAAGATAAAAATAACCAGTCTCATGCCATCTCATCCTTGAATTTAGAGAATTCACATCTCCTATTTTAAGCTTTGGTTTTGCCGACTTGGGAAAAGAAAATATTGTTCTGAATCGGGGGGACGGTGTTAGAATGCCGGTTAGGAACTGGCTCGATCGAGGTCGGGAAACTAAAGCCATAATTTGAAAAAACTATTTAAAAACGGCGAAAAGATAGCCTTGGGAGGAAATTATGCGAGCGGTATTAATGGCAGGTGGTTCAGGGACAAGATTACGTCCGCTTACTTGTGATCTTCCCAAACCGATGGTACCGATTCTCAACCGTCCGATCGCCGAACATATTATCAATTTACTACGAAAGCATGACATTACCGAAATTATCACCACCCTGCACTATCTCCCCGATGTCATGCGCGACTACTTTCAAGACGGCAGCGACTTTGGGGTAAAAATCACCTACGCTGTGGAGGAGGATCAACCCCTAGGCACCGCAGGATGTGTGAAAAATATTGCCGAATGGTTAGATGATACCTTTCTGGTGATTAGTGGCGATAGTATCACCGATTTTGACCTGCAAAAAGCGATCGCATTCCATAAAAGTAAAAACTCGAAAGCAACCCTCGTCCTGACGCGGGTTGCCAATCCGATCGAATTTGGGGTAGTGATTACCGACAAAGAAGGCAGAATTCGCCGTTTTATCGAAAAACCATCCACCAGCGAGATTTTTTCCGATACCGTCAACACCGGAACCTATATTCTCGAACCAGAAGTCCTCGATTATCTCCCCTACAAAGAAGAAGCCGACTTTTCTAAAGATTTGTTTCCGCTGCTGCTGCAAAGGGGCGAACCTATGTATGGTTATGTGGCCGATGGTTATTGGTGCGATGTCGGTCATCTGGAGGCCTACCGAGAAGCGCAATACGACGCTTTATCCGGCAAAGTTAACCTAGAATTTCCCTATCGAGAAAAATCCCCCGGGGTGTGGGTCGGTACTAATACCTATATCGATCCTAGCGCCCACATTGAGGCCCCGGCCATGATCGGCAATCATTGCCGCGTTGGTGCAAATGTTCTGATCGAGAGGGGTTCGGTTATCGGCGATAATGTCACCATCGGTGCCGGTTCCGATCTGAAACGTCCCATCCTCTGGAATGGTGTGGTGATCGGGGATGAGGTCAATTTAGCCGCTTGTACGATCGCTAGGGGAACCAGAATCGATCGACGGGCCCAGGTACACGAAGGTGCGGTGATCGGACAATTATCGATCGTGGGGGAAGAAGCGCAGATCAATTCCGGGGTCAGAGTCTGGCCGAGTAAACAGATCGAATCGGGAGCCATCCTCAATATTAACCTGATTTGGGGAAATACTGCCCATAAAAACCTCTTTGGTCAACGAGGAGTATCGGGACTTGCTAACATCGATATCACGCCCGAATTCGCCGTTAAACTGGGGGCAGCCTACGGTTCCATTCTAAAACCGGGGTCAACGGTAATCGTCTCCCGGGATCAACGTAGTGTCTCGCGCATGGTCAGTCGATCGCTGATTGCCGGTTTAATGTCCGTGGGGGTGAATATCCAAAACCTACAAGCGAATGCTTTACCGATTTCGCGGACTTTAGTGTCTAAATTAAACGTAGTCGGTGGCATTCACGTTCGTATTCACCCCGATCGCCCGGATTTTCTCTTAATCGAGTTTTTAGACGAAAAAGGGATTAATGTTTCCAAAGCGAGGGAAAAGAAAATCGAAGGGGCCTATTTCAAAGAAGATCTGCGACGGGTGGGAATGCAGGAAATCGGCAGTATGTCCTATCCGGCTGATATTCTCGATAATTACCGCAAAACCTTTGAAACTCAGCTAAATGTGGAGGCCATTCGCAATAGTAGCTCCAAAATCGTCATTGATTACGCCTACGGAGTCTCGGGAGCAATTTTACCAGAATTACTGGCTAAATTTGGCTGTGATGCCGTGGTTCTCAATGCCAGTTTACGTCAGAATGCCCTTTCCATGCAGGAAAGAGAGTTACTAATCCATCAATTGGGCCATGTGGTGGAGGCCCTGAAAGCGAACTTAGGCGTACAAGTCTCGGCCAACGGGGAACAATTAGTCCTCGTCGATGAGAGTGGTTTATCGATTCGCGGGGAACAATTAACTGCTCTAATGGTGAATACAATTCTGACCGCCCATCCTCGCGGTACAGTGGTAGTGCCGGTTCATGCTTCTAGTGCCGTGGAACAGATCGCGCGTCGTCACGATGGCCGGGTGGTGCGGACAAAAGCCAGTCCTAGCGCTTTAATGGAAGGATGTCAAACCAATCCTAATGTGGTTTTAGGAGGATGTGGGCAAACTGGCTTTATTTTTCCGCAATTACATCCCGGTTTCGATGCCATGTTCAGCGTGGCGAAACTTTTGGAGATGTTAACCATTCAGGAACGTTCTCTAGCTCAGGTGCGGGCCGAGTTACCGCGCATTTATAATAAGAATACGGCGGTGCGTTGTCCTTGGAAAGTCAAGGGATCCCTGATGCGCTATCTGGTGGAGACTCACGCTACCGATAATCTAGAGTTGATCGATGGGGTGAAGGTGATTAATCCCCTTAATGATGACTGGGTATTGATTTTACCCGATGCCGGAGAACCTTTAGTACATATCTATGCTAACAGTGAGCAGCGGGAATGGGTCGATCGGACAATTAAAGAATATCGTCATCGTGTCCAATATTTCGTCGAACATTACCAAGGCGAAATAGTGATGATTTAAGATTTTTTTGCCCTATTAGCCCCGAAACTTGACTATGATGACTTTTTTGACCTAAAAGGTGGCGTAGCCCTGTAGATGCTCATTTTTCCCGCAAAAGGAAGGCGATTCGATCGGCCGCCGCCTCGCCAGTGCGGATCGCTCCCTCAAAAAATCCTGGCCAGCGATCGGCCATTTCTGTGCCAGCCCAGTGAATCGGTCCGACGGGAGTAAAAAGAGCCTCGCCGAAACTTGTCCAGACTCCGGGGGGCATAAAAGCGGCATAGGCTCCACCAGTCCAGGGATCCCCGGGCCAATCCACCTCATCGTAACTGATCGGGAAAAGGGCCTCTTGACCGAAATAAATAGCTAAATCCGAGAGGACGGCGGCACGGCGCGCTGGGCCACTCATGGAGCGCCAACGACTATAGCGATCGCCAACCACAAAGGTGGCGATTACCCCGACGCCGGTTTCGGGATCGGAACTATCAGCACAGAGTTCCAACCATTGACAATTCCCTTGAGCGAGTCCCGCTAGTCCCTGTTTTCGCCAGAAAGGTCGCTCATAGGAAATCAGGACTTTAGCGCAGCATCCCATCGGTACTCGTTGGGTTAGTTGTTCTCGCTGGGGTGGCAGCGGGGGATGATAAATAATGCGGCCGGCAAGATGGGGTGGCATGGCAATGATGGCAAATTTGGCGGTAAAACTGTTCTGGCTGGTTTCTATGGTGACACCGGCCGAGTCATAATTAAGGCGAAAAACCGGTTCCCCCAATCGAATTCGCTCTCCTAATTCCGCCGCGATCTTGTCGGGAATTTGTCCGGCTCCGCCATGGATCAGTTCGGCCTCTGGATGTTCGGCCTGAGGGGCGCAATTTTGTCCCCAAAGAACGTGCAGCAGTGAGACTTGGTTGGGTTCGGCCGGCCCGAGAAAACCCACGGCACGGGCCATATAAGCAAAATACCATTGACCAAAATCTGTGCTGGTGTTTTCTTCAATCCACTGGGCAAAAGTTTTACTGTCTAGTTTTTTGGTGTGATCGTTGCTTTGGGGATAACCGGAAGGTAGGGTTTTGGCTAGTTCTTGAAAACGCGCCCATGCTGACATCGCATCTTGCCATTCTTCCGTGCCGATATCGGGTACTTCTCCCTCGTGGAAACCTTGAAAAAAACCATTGAATTCATAGCGTTTGTTGTTGAACACTAGGACGGTTTTTCCCTGATTGGGAGAGGGAAAACGACGTATTTTATACTCGTCGAGGAGGGCTAAAAAACGCTCTTGGGTTGGGCCCACCCACTGACCACCTCGATCGATCCACTGTCCGGAGGGGAGATATTGACCAGACATTCTACCACCGTAACGATTTCGCGCTTCGATCACCAGAACTTGATGACCTCGCCTCTGGAGATTACGCGCGGCGATTAATCCCGCTAATCCCGCCCCGACAACGATACAATCATAGCT
Organism: Microcystis sp. M_QC_C_20170808_M9Col; assembly: GCF_007095495.1. NCBI lineage: Bacteria > Bacillati > Cyanobacteriota > Cyanophyceae > Chroococcales > Microcystaceae > Microcystis > Microcystis sp. M_QC_C_20170808_M9Col. The sequence continues at coordinate 4,916 of NZ_SFBZ01000199.1, forward strand.
AGTCAACTGGAGATTTGTCATGATTTTAGCTCCACAGAATATTTTATAATTAACAATTATTATTCTCCCCGATTTTTCCCTCAGTTTCTCTATCCATTGGCTCTTTTGATTAAATTATCTGCTGCCATCAATGTTTGATCTTCTTAGCGATCGCTTAAGCCAACACCTAGAACAAATTGTCCGAGAAAGAAACCCTTTTTTCTCTAGTCAAGGACATTTTTATGTGCGAGAATACCTGCGACAAGAGTTAGGCAATTGGGGAAAGGTTGAATCACATTTTTTCTCATTTCAGGGAAAAGTTTACGAAAATTTAATCTTAGATTTGCCTAATAATAGTCAAAAACCACCGATTTTAATTGGCGCTCATTATGACACGGTGCCGGGGTCGCCGGGGGCTGACGATAACGCCACGGGATTAGCGGTATTATTAGAATTAGCGAGGTTTTTTGGGGAGAATCAGGCTAATTATCCAATTCGTTTAATTGCCTTCGATCTAGAAGAATACGGATTACTGGGGAGCATTGCCTACGCAGAAAAATTAAAACAAACTAAGCAGGATTTAAGGTTAATGTTATCCTTAGAAATGCTCGGTTACTGTGATAAAAATCCCCATTCCCAAAAATATCCAGCTTTTCTAGAATATTTTTACCCCAACACTGGGGATTTTATCGCTTTGATTGGCAATCTCAAAACCCGCAAGGATTTAAATTTTCTCAGTCGAGTCCTGCGGGAAAATCAAACTCCCTGCGAATGGTTGCCCGTAATTTTTGGAGGTTATATCGTCCCCGATACTCGACGCAGCGATCATTCTCCTTTTTGGAGTCGCGGTTATTCGGCAATTATGGTGACAGATACGGCTAATATGCGTAATCCCTATTATCATCGAAAATTTGGGTCTGAAACCCCGTCGTTCTACGACGGCTTTACTGTTAAATATTAGCACATTTACGAAATATATGCTAAAATGTGAGGTATGGAAAAAGCCTACTCGTTTCGATTTTACCCCAC
>NZ_SFBZ01000002.1:0-23586 GCF_007095495.1 Microcystis sp. M_QC_C_20170808_M9Col
CAGACATCGATAATTTTTTGGCGAAAATCTACGGAATAGGGTCTCATAGGAAGCTGGTAAGTTCTATTATTTGTCTATTTGCTTTCCATTGTACTTCATAGCTCCAAGAATTGCTATAGTTCTGGCTCATTTTGAAAAGATTCTAAATAAGGGGATGAGAAGAAAGCTAGTCTATGGGATAATAACTGCGATCCTTGGAAGCGATAAAGTAATTGAATCAAGGCTCCATCAATCATTTTAATATTATAATTCTTCCCGCGATCAAGCTCATCATAAATATCTTGATAGGCAACATTTTTTAGGGCAATGGATAAGTCGGAACTATTGGCATAGCTAATCTCAGAAATATTTTGACTCAATTTATTCAAAGTCGGAAAGTTCTGCTGACTTGATAATCCTACTTCTATCAATTTAGCCGTTAAATTTTTAACATCTTTAAAGATATTCTGAACATTAAGCATTTCTTAACTATTCTTGGAATATTTTGATAATTTCGTTTTTTTCATCTGATGAAAATTCTATACTTTTTAACTTGGCAATTAATTCTTGCTTTTCCCTGTCATTTTTATATCTCTTGGTATTAAGAGTATCTCGATAAACCTTCTTCATTTGTTGAAGTTCTTCTGGGGTTGGATAGGTAAACTCAAGAGCAAAATTTCTCGATTTAATTTCCTGAAATTCCGTCTCTAAAGCTTGCATATTTGCTCCATAACCAATAACTCTTAACCAAGCTTTACTTCTAGTCATCGCTGTAAATAAAATATTGCGTTTACTAGCAATTTCTGATGGTGAACCAGAGAAACCTTCTTGAGCGTTAATGAAATAAACCATTGCCGCTTCATTGCCTTTTGCACGATAAATCTGTGTAAAAGCAATCGAGTTTTCTTGAAAAAACTCATCGGGAGAAGATGTGCTGCCTGCTAAATGAGAATTAATATTTTTTGTAAATAACATTTCTCTAGCTTTTCCAAAAACGTTGCGAGCATTTTTAGGTATTGGATGGATAACCATAATATCTTGGCATCTTAATTCATCTTCGTTGAGATTCTTTGCAATTTGTTCCACTAGCCATTCAAATTGCTCCTGGTTGTTATCGAAAGATTTAAAGTTGATAATATCATCGATAGAAGAATGTTCTTCAAGGAATTTAGGACTGGTTTTGGGGGTTCTAATCAGTTTAACAAATTCTCCTGATTTTAATTCTCCTTCTTCAACCTCATAACCAATATCTTGCCATAATTGACGATTATCAAACATTTGAATTAGTCCCTGTGGATAATAAACTCCAAAACCTAGAGCATGAGCAGAGGAAAGAATAGGACGAGAATTTCTGTAACAAGTATTTAAAACTACATCTTGTTGGGGTTCGCTGGGTAAATTCTCCAATTTAACTCTAGGATTACCATGGTTATCATTTCCAAAAATAACTTCGGGAGAATCCATGACTTTACTATTTAAGCTTTGCAACTCATCATAGGCATAAACTAAACGTTTATCATCTTTCAAGATTTCATAGCAGAGTCTTAAGAAGTCTTGAGGAAAATCTTGAGCTTCATCAATTAAAATAACATCATAATATTGATGAAAATTTTTAATCTCTCGCAAGGCTTTTTGACAGGCAAAGTCAAAAGGTTCTTCATGCGAATATGTTAGGTTGCCTGCTTGACTAAAATCTAAATATTCAATATTATGTCGTTTACATAGCTCATAATAAATTCCTTCTATCTTAGGACTTCCCCACGCATGAATAATTTTTACTTTTTCCCAGTCTGGTTCGGAATTTTTATGCTCATAACTAAACCGAGTAATTAAATCTTTGTATTGATCCTTTAACGATCGTGTATAGAAGGTAACAGCAATATTCCAATCGGGATGAGTTGCATGAAGATAAGCTACTTTCAGCGCTAAGACAATTGTTTTTCCCGAACCTGCTAAACCTCTGATTCTTTGTACACCTTTAGTGGTTTCTAAAACAGCCTTATTTTGAGTTTCATCAAGATTAGCGATAGAATCTTCTAATTTTTTTAACTTTGCTCCCCTAGAATCTGGTTTAACAACATAACTGCGAGCGTCTTTTTTTCTAATGGTTGTAACAGCTTGTATAACTGAGTTGACTTTCTCGAAATATTCAGAATCATTGCCTTGACATTTCTTGATAAAATCATCAATATCTTTATCTTTAATAAGAACAGGATATTCCTCTGGGTTAATTGCTTCTGGATAATTATTCCAAATCGGTGCATAGGTGGCTACAGAAATGTTAACTATTAGCTTTCTTTTTTGAACAAGCTCTTTATAAGACAGCAGTTTTGCTTCTAACTTGGTTATGCTCTCGTCTTGAGTGCCTTCAATATCCAAATCATAATTTTTTCCCTCATCAATATTAAAAATAATAACCCCTTGCTGACGAGAGACTAATAGAGCATCAATTTGATATCCTCCTTGGGGAGTTCCAATAATAGGATAGCCGATATACAATGTTCCCTCTATATCTGTTCTTTCCTCAAAATATTTAGCTAATCTTTGAGAAGATACAGGTTTAGCTGAAGAACCGCGAATAACGTTAACCATAATTTTTACCTCGGGAGTTCTTTTAGCAGAATCATTAGATGCCTATTGATTCTTGAGGAGGGCAACAAAATTACTATAGCATTTTTTCAACCATCAAGTCATGTTATGCTCATCGGTTAATCCCCAGTTTTGACCTAAAGCTATAAATATAGATATTAACCTCTCACAATAAACCGCGATAGCGGATAAAAACGAGGATTACTGCCCAGGAACCTAAAGCTACTTTAACGGCGACTAAAATATTTAGTATCGGTAAAATACCGCCACTAAATAGCGCTCCTAATTCCCCGTGGGGTAACTCAAATCCTGAGAGAGTAATGGCGGCTAAAACAATAAAAACTAAGACGGAAATTTTCTCCCATGTTGCCGCTTGCCAACGGCGATAAATTGCTTGCATCCATTCGGGAGACGAGGTAATGGCTATTAAACCAATTGCCGTACCTCCGGCGACTCCGGCGGCAAAACCTCCCCCCGGACTTAAATGTCCGCGGATAGCTAATTCAATGCCCACTAAAGCGGCAATTGTTGACCCTAAACGGGCTAAAATAATTGAAGGTTGGTCGGTAAATTGATGAATTTTGCTGGCGGGTTTTTCGGTGGCTAAAAGAAAATTCGCCCCCATAATGGCAATGGTAAAAACAACCACTTCATAGATAGTATCGTAGAGACGATTACGAAAAATAACCACCGAAACCGCATTAGGAACACCGCCGTCGCGCACCAGGGATTCAACAATTTCTAAGGATGATACAGAGGAAGCAGTATTGGGAATAATTACCATTTTGATAGCGAAGGCAATGGCGGCTAGAGTATAAATCCATTTCATTAGTGTTTCTCCTCTAATTTGGGGGTTTCAATACAGGTTAAAATCGTGTTGGCTGCCGTTAATTCATTTTTAAAAATATCGTAGAGATAGGGTAATCTAATTGTGGTTTCGTAGGGGATGGTTTCTGGATTGTCTTGACGGATACAGACGGCATGAACATCTTTATCCCTAAGTGCCTGTTGCAAAGCTTGTTTATCACTGTAGGCAACTAATTCTAAACGCATAAAACGCTTACTTAAAACCGTTTGTAGTTGAGTTTTTAACTGTTCTAAAACCGTATCGGTTTCCTCGGCAATTACTCCTAAACGCATCACTAAAGAGGAACGAATCGCCACCGCGTAGAGAGTTACGGCTAACATGGTCCCCATCAAAGCTTCGGTTAAAGATACATCTGCTGCTCCTAATAAAGCATAAACTAAAGCGGCTATTGCCCCTAAAACCCCGCGAATTACTAGAGCTTGGTAGGGATTGGATTGTAATATCACCATCGCCGCAGTTAAAGGCAAGAGGGCAACAATAACATAGAGATAACTTTCATTCATCTTTAATTTTACTCTCGATCGCTAGAAGTATAAGCTAAAACGTAGCCTAACATGGTGTTCCAAATTGCCAGGGAAATTATTGCCAATAACAATAAAGGCCAATTTTGGGGAACTTTCAAAAGTAGCCCGAAAATAATCGCCATGGAACCCAAAGTATCAGCGACAGATAGACCGTGTAATTTATATAATACCGAGCGCTTGTCTAAAAGATGCGCCGTTCCCCAAAACCAGAAAAAAACTCCGATAGTGATGCAGATATAACTGAAAATGTTAATCATGATTCGTTCAGTCGTTTAAGAATTTGTGCTAATAACATAAAGCCGGCATTACCGACACTGAGAATAATCACTGCTACCACTCCAATCATCCAATCATCCCGCAGAACCGACACCACTAGAATAATAATTGATGATTTACTGGAAGCACTGGCAAAGGCGGCCATTTTTTGCCAGATGTCATCATTTTTTGCCACTTCATAAAGGGGAATTAATAGGCCGACAATCATGGCAATGAGAACAATATTCATCCCTGGGTACTCCGTTTAATTACATGAACTTCATAACCCTCATTTTCCTTGTATTCGGTGACGATAGTTTTCGGTGTAAAGGTAATGAGAAATATATCCCAAAAAGCCAATCTGGGTGAACGTTTACCCGCAATTCTCTCTAAAATAATTTCTTCTTCCTTGTGGGGACGAAAGATAATTTCAAACGCTTCTTTATAAGCTTGGGGAATAGCCAGCAAAACTTTAATTATTACCTTTAACCAATCGCCTAAAGTTTCGCTAGAGGCGAAATTACGGGGCAAAAGAAAAGCAATAGCCACCCCGATCATAATATTAGCAGGGGTGAAATTAGCGGTGAGTAAAAACCACATAGTTAAACGCAGAATTATATGTCCGATCATGCTAAGACCATCCAAAATAATAGAACTAACATTATACTCATCATACCGATGAGATTATCAAATTGTTCCCAGGCTCGCGATAATTTTAGGGATAACTTTTTGAAAACTCCCAGATATAACCACCACCCGGCACCAATGACAGCTAAAGCTTTGATAATATTGGGGAGATTATAAGCTTCAACATAGACGGCATTGGCTAAAAATAGGGCGGCAAGGAGCAGAATTATTGCTGTCCAGAAACCGATAGTTAGCTTCTGTTTACTTTCGCCACCTGCGTGGGGTAAAAAGATAAATTTAGCAAAGGAAATCGCCGTCCCCACCGCCACAAGATTGATCATAATCTCTTGCCAGGGGACTAAATTTTTCATCGTTAACGCTTTCGCCCCAAAACCGGATAATAAGGGGAATCCAGAGATAGAAAAACTAGCAACCACTAGGGCAATCCAGAGAGAATTAGGGAGCGATTGTTGCTGTAATTCTTTAAAATTGCGACTGGGTAAAACTCCCGCTAATAGAAATAGGGAAGATTTAACTAAACCGTGGGTAAGGGCATAAAAACCACTGACTACCGGGGCGGCTAAAATAAAACCTAACTGGGAAATAGTATGGAAGGCTAACATCCGCTTGCTATCCTTTTCAAACACTGCGTATGACACGCCAAAAATCGCCGTTAGCACCCCGAAAAGCCGAATTAGGACATCCAAATCCTCTAGGATTAAAGCACAGCGCAGGAGGGGAAAAATGCCAGCTTTTACCACCACCCCCGACATCAGCGCCGAGACGGAGGTTTCCGATTCCGAGTGTGTCATCGGTAGCCATAACCCCGAGACAAAGATTCCCCCTTTGACTAATAATCCCATGAAGATTAAAGCCAAGGCTTCGGGAGGTGCGTCCTTTAAACCAGCAAAAGCAAAGGAATTATTGGCTTTATAGACTAAAACTGCGCCAATAAGGTAAAATAACATCGCCACATTGCTGATAAACAGATAACGCAGGGCAACCCAGAGAGAGCGATCGCTGCGAGGATAGGCAATCATCAGAAAAGCGGCAATACTAATTACCTCTAGGGCAACGTAAACGCTAATAAAATCCTCACAGACGAAGACAGAGTTAATACTCCCGTGGAGAATGATAGCTTGAGCGTAAAAAAAGGCGGTTTTGCTACTTTCCCAGTTATAAAAAATAACTGCCATCGTCACCAGGGCATTAGTGAGGATAAAATAGGCACTTAACTGATCGGCTACCAGTCTCACGCCATAATTATCCAGTAGGTTGAGGATTATGGGAGAGGATTGGCTAAATAGAAGGAGAGAATAGGCGAGAGAGATAATAGTGGCGGCGAGAGCCAGATATTTGTCTAATCGCGGCAATAAATAAATGATAAAGCCGATCAAAAAGGGTAAACTTATCCAGGCGATCGTTAAAGTATTCATGGTGTGTTATTTTTTTCTATCTCGCTGCTGTCGAGGGTGGGGTTATCTTTGGCTAATTTCATTACTCCCACCAGCATTAACGCCTGAATGGAAAAACCGATGACGATCGCTGTTAAAATCACTGCTTGGGGTACAGGATCGGCGTAATCTTGCTGTTTAACTGTACTGAGGATGGGAGTAAATAAACCGTCACGGGAAGAAATCACCACATAGTAGGCGATAACGCCGGTACTCATGACATCCATGGCGATAATCTTCATGATTAAGTTTTTTTTCAGGAATGTTCCTAAAAATCCGCACAAAACGGTGGCGAATACAAACAACTCTAGCGGGGGGATCGTCACTGGGCTTCTTGATTAGATTTGGTTATGAGTCAAAATACTTTTTCTAATTATCCTCGATCGAGTCCCAATTGATCAAAAAATTCTCAAGATTATGGGGGGAATTTTCGGGCGGCAAATAGATTGTTTTGGATCTATAATTATTATTGAAAAAAATAAAAACAAGCGGTTTCGCTTTAATAATGTATATCTTGCCAGAGAGCGCAATCAGTAATGTTAACGAAGCATCTAACATTATTTTCTTCACTCGAATTAACTCGATAAAACCCTGTAAATAATTATCATAATATGCCATTTTTTAAGCTATCAGCAGACAAAAATTTACCATACTTAGCTTGAAATTCTCTTGTTATTGGTTGATATTCAAGAGAATAAATATTCTCCGCTTGAGGTGGAGTTTGAGCTGCTCTGATTTTTTCTATAACTATCGTCTAATTCTAGAAAAATTCCCTCGGCATTGAGGACTAGATCTTCATCAGATAAGGGCGGAAAATCCAGGTGAATTGTCCGCTTCAGAATCTCTAATAGCAAATCTGAGCGCTCTGAGTCTGTCAAGCGGTCAAAGGTATCTAAAAGTTCCTGGACTATAGCAGTCATAGCGGTTGCCCTATATCTGCTCAATACTATAACACAAGCTTAACAAGGCTCTTAGTTATTGCTTGACAGCCCCAATAAATTCCGAATGTAAGTTTGGAATCCCCCCAAACCGCCATCGTCATCCCAACGCTGTCTGAAAGTTGGTAACTTCTCCAATTCCATCACATTCCCACCCTGATACCTGACTCGATAATCAAACATCTTATCTGCTTTTGCTGATACAGGTGGATTATCAAAATCAATAGCCCAAAGCACCTTAACAATTCGATAGATGTCATAATCATCTTTGCCAATTTCACGTTCGGCTTTGCAGTCGAGAACTTTTACTAAATGGGTAACATACCCTCGCTGTCTGAGTAGTATCAAACTATCTTTTTCGGGTTTATTGGCATTGACTTCATCGTCTTTCCATGCCAGTTTGAAGGAATTAGAAACCTTATATTCCCGATATGCCCATGTACCATCGTTTCGCTTTACATTTTTAGTCCACTTCAGAGCTTGTAAATCCATGTCAATATCTCGAAATAAAACTATAAGTTAAACTCGATCGCGATGACGGCGATCAGCGATAAAAGACTCCACCAATTTAACATCTTCGACACTACCGATCACTAAAGGTGTGCGGGTGTGTAATTTATCGGGAACGATATCTAAAAGATTTGTCACCCCATCACTAGCTTTACCTCCTGCCTGTTCAATTAAAAAAGCAAGGGGAGCAGTTTCATAAATTAAGCGCAATTTTCCCTGGGGATTTTTAACAGTACCCGGATAGAGAAAAACGCCTCCCTGCATTAAAATTCGATGGATATCTCCCACTAATGCCCCACTGTAACGGGCTGTGTAACCATCATGACGGTGGACATAACGGGTATAGTCGCGAATTGCCTCATCCCACTGCCAAAAATTGCCCTCATTGGTACTATAAATTGGACCATGATCGGGGATAATAATATTCTCTTGGGCGAGGATAAATTCCCCTAAACTGGGGTCAAGGACAAAGGCATGAACACCGCGACCGATCGAGTAAACTAAAATAGTCGAGGGTCCGTAGAGAATATAACCGGCGGCGATTTGTTTACGACCATTTTGCAGTAAATCCCGCGCCTCTCCGTCTAAATCATTGTCTTCCTGTTGACGGATGGCAAAAATCGAACCCACATTTAGGTTAATATCCACATTGGAAGAACCATCGATCGGGTCGTAGAGTAGGGTATAGCGACCGATGGGACAGTTTTCTGGGATATAATAGGGTTTATCCATTTCCTCGGAAGCAAGACGGCAAACTAAGCCACTTTGCTTAAAAACCGAGATAAATACCTCATTGGCAAAAACGTCCATTTTCTTGACTGATTCCCCTTGTACGTTGGTTTCTCCGGTAAAACCTAGCACATCCGCCATTAATCCCGCTTTACTGAGACGACGGGCAATTAATTTCCCCGCTAGGGCAATCCGACTCATAATTGCGCTTAAATCCTGCGCGTCGGGGGAAAAACTTTGTAGTTGTTGTAGGACGTGACGGGAGAGGGTGGTACAATCTCGATCGAGGCTATGTTCGGGGATAGAAAAGGGAATATTGCTAACCATAACTGTAATTGCCAGTAATAAATTAAAAAAGGGAAACCCGTCTAGTCTCAATTGTGACTATGATTTGATCCTAGCCAAGATTTTCCCTATTGTTGGCCAATTTTTAGATCAGTTTCATAAGTTGGCTAATTTTTCTCTTATTGATCATTAAATTTTGGTCAATAAGTAGCTGGTTATAATTAAATTGAAGATGGATCCCCCCTTAATCCCCCCTTGATAAGGGGGGTGTTGATCCCCCCTTAATCCCCCCTTGATAAGGGGGGTGTCTGACAGTTTTTAACACCTAACTACTTACTTGCCATCTCAATTTAAGTCGATGGGGATACACCGGGCAAGCGTTTATATTTCAAGTAATAGGCAAAAACTGTTATTAAAACAATAATTATTGTGCCGATACCTAAATAGTTAGGAACCCAAAAAGCCGCCGCAATGGTGTTAATTTCTCCCGGTTTTAAATGCCAAATTAACTGATTATCAACTTGTTCTACTGGGGGATTTAATCCTGAGTCATCTTCAATATTTTGACCAGCTAAGGGAGTCTTTAAAGCGAAGTCGATATCGACTAAAGAACCGGGGCTAACGATAATATTTCCCTGTTCAGAAAGTACACCTAAAGCCCGCAAATCAACGGTTAATTTTAAGTTTTTCTGAGTCAAAAAGAACCAATCTCGTTCTGTAACTGCCAGTTTTGAGTCTAGTTGCAGTAACTTTATATCATCGGTATTAGCAGAGTTTTTGATTTTAAAGGAAGAACTAGGATCAAAAAATTGATTAAATTTTTCCTCTAATTCCTGACTATTACTAAAGGGAATAGTCACAATTATTTCTCGTTCGGAAATAGGAGCGGTTTTCCCCTTAAGTAATTTTGCCCTCTGTTCGATACTATTTAACCATTTAGTGGCTTCGGTTTGACTGAGACTGGTTAAGCGTTGTCCGAGGGTGATATGTTGAATAATTTCCCCGTGGTGTTGGTGGGGAAAATTAATGCCCACATCGTAACGGACACAGCCAGTTAAAAAGAGAAAAATACCGCATAAAAAGGGCAGAATAAAGCGGGTTTTTCCGATTTTTTCGGTGGTTGGTTGATTCATAATTAATCTTCTTCTAAGTCGTCATAACTTGCTGAACTGCCACCGCTAACCGTAACTAGATCGATTTGCTGACGATAATAGTCTACATCTTTTATCTCCACTTCTACCTCATCACCGAGACGATAGGCAACGCGATTTTTCCGTCCTACCAAACAGCTATGACGGGCGCGATATTCGTACCAATCATCCTTGAGAGAAGAAACATGGACCAACCCTTCCACTAATAAATCGGAAATTTCCACGAAGAAACCATAGGATTGTACACCGGTAATTAAGCCGCGAAAAACTTGACCCATTCTTTCTTTCATTTTCTCGGCTTTTTTCAATCCTTCTAGGTCTTTTTCCGCATCTTCAGCAATTTTTGAGCGATCATTGAGATGGGAAACAATGAGGTGGCTTTCTTCTTCTAACTCCTCCTGAATTTGACTTGGTAGAATATTCCAATTAATCTGTCCATGACAGCTATTACTGCCCAAATTAACCCCGACTTTGACGATTTTGCTGCGGCGATCTTTCCCCTCTGTTAATAAGATTTTTAACACCCGTTGTACCCAAAGATCGGCATATCTTTGCAGGGGTGAGAGACAGTGGGTATAATTGCCAGGATAGGCCAAACCAAAATGGTGTAAAGGATGACTGCTATATCTAACTAATTTGAGAGTTTCTTGCAGGAGATAATTGAGGACTTTCACCGATGTGGAAGCGGAAAAAATGCGGGTGAGATTTTGATAGTCATTGGGTTTAATCTCCTCCTCGGCAGTTAAATTTAATTCTGCCCCTAAATTATTGGCTAATTTGAGTAAATCCTCCAATTCATCCCAATCCGGTTCCGATTGTCCACAGTAGATACAGGGTAAGTGTAAAGCTTGCAAATGTTCAGCGACGACTTTGCCGGCTAAAATTGCCACTTCTGTCAGTAAAGAGCGGGCCGGTAAATTATTAGAAGCGAGAACAGTCCCCCCCCGTCCTTCGTCTTTGTAGGGAGAGATTTTGTCTAATTGAATATCAAAACTACCCCGCTGCAGACGTTGGGATTTTAGGGTGGGGCAAACGCTAAAAAATAAATCTTTCAGGGTTTCAACGGTATCGGTGGGGGCAGCTGCGCTATCTTCTTCACTGAGCAGATCGCGCACCTGTTGATAGGTAAAATGTTGATCCACTTGGATGAGGCTGCGGGTGATTTCGTACTCCACTAGCTCCCCCTTGTCATCGAGGGTGACGAGGATAGAAATAGCGGGGCGCTGTTCTTGCGGTGACAGGGAACAACGACTGGTAACGGCAGCCGGGACTAATGGCAGCACTTTTTCGCCTAAATAGACGGCTGTTCCCCGTTTTTTGGCAACTTTATCCAATAATCCGCCCCGTTCAATGTAACGGGCCACATCGCTGATATGAATGGCGACTCGCCAGCGATTTTGGTTGATTTTCTCTAAAGAAAAGGCATTTTCAATGATCGGGGGATAATCCAGGGGGTTGTCATCTTCGATGGTAAAAGTGAAAAATTGGGTTAAATCTCGCAGTTGTTCTTTTTCGCCACTATCGAAGAAATCCGCTAAATTATCGGCAATTTCGAGGGCTTCCGGCGGAAAATTATGGGGTAGATCGTGTTTACAGGAGACGATATCGGTGTCGGCAGCGGCCTCGGCCGTGGAACCGAGAACACGAGTAACTTTACCGATGGGAGGCATTTCCCCTAGGGGATAACGGAGGACGGAAACATGAACGAGGTGATCGATGTTTTCTTGGAGATTTTGACCGTTTTCGAGGAGATTAAGGGTAAATTTCAGGCGATCATCCAGGGGAACCGCCACAAACCGCTCATTTTCCTGTTTTACTTGCGCTAGAAGCGAAGGATTAGCCCGTTCGAGAATTAATCTCACCTCTCCCTCCGGGGAACGACGACGGGTCCCCTCGCGGATGATTTTGACTAAAACTCGATCGCCATTCCAAGCGTTACTTAAATGATTTTTCGAGACGTAGATGTCATCAGCATCTTCGATATCTTGGATAGCAAAGCAAAATTCTTTACTGGAACAGCGCAGCTTTGCTTCTACGACATTTTCCTCGATCACACGACGATAGCGCCCGCGTTCTTTGACAACCATTCCCAGACGTTCCAAAGCATCGAGAATCACTTGCAATTTTTCGCAGCTTTCGGGATCGTCTTCGCAGCCCAGTTTTTTTTCGAGAAGTTTACCCGTAGCTAATTTATCATCACTAAGATGAGAGAGGAGTGTGGCGATCGAGAAGTCCATCTAACAATAATCCTTACTTACAAGACACTGACGGAATCGTGAATAATTAAGTTTAAATACTTAATAATGAGAAGATTGATTTAAACCATTGACTCGAGAGATTATCTCTGTCGGGGTAATTGCGATCGCTGGTGGTGACAGTGAAGGTAAACTGACCAAGCATCGAACACCCGAACCTACCCTGAGAATTATCGAAGCCTTCGTTAGTATAAGCCAATAGCGAACACCGGCAAACTTTTCGGCGATCGCTAGTCTTTCTGGCAGAAGCTTCAGCCTAGTAGAATCTTGTTACTGTGGGCAAGGCTAATCCTAGGACTGAAAATTTTATCTAACCTTTAATCTTAGCAAGAACTTGCTACATTTTTCCAGAATTGCGATAGAGTATTCTAATATAAGTACAAAAGAACTCGAAAAAGTCACCATGTTGCAAAAGTTACGCCAACGTTACCCCCAAGTTGCCCTGATTAGCGAGTTAGTTCAAATCGATCACGGCAAGTATATTGTGAAAGCGATCGTCGAAATTGAAGGAAAAACGGTCGTTACAGGTTTAGCGGCGGCAGATACGGTGGAAATAGCGGAAGATAGAGCCAGAGAACGAGCTTTACTGCTTTTAGATGCTGAAAACACCCCCGATCTCCAGCTTGTGGAAAAAGTCAGCCCCAATAATATTTCTCTACCGTCCGATTTACCTAAACCCGTCGCTAGTGCCAAAAAATCGACCAAAACGCCTAAAGTCACTGAAATACCTCGTCCTGAAGCTAAAATTGAACCGGAATTACCCCAAGTTAAGGATATTCCCCCAGCTAAAATTGAACCGGAATTACCCCAAGTTAAGGATATTCCCCCAGCTAAAATTGAACCAGAATTACCCCAAGTTAAGGATATTCCCCCAGCTAAAATTGAACCAGAATTACCCCAAGTTAAGGATATTCCTTTACCGGAACCAGAGCCTTTATTATTAGAAACGGAAACCGATAATTACTCCTTATTATCAGAATTGCCAGAAGAAGCGAGTTTAACCGAAGAAGAACCCCCAGAACCGGAACCAGTTGTTGTTATTCCTGAAGAAATCGATTATTCAGTTCTTAAAACTAAAATTGATGTGGAGATGAAACGATTAGCTTGGACCACAGAAAAAGGTCGGGAATACCTGATTTCTACCTATGGCAAAAAGTCCCGTTTACTGCTAACTAATGAGGAGTTATTAGAATTCTATAACTACTTATCTAGTATCAGTGCCTAATCACTAAACCTGCTGCATAAATCAAAAATTTTCCGTTAAGTGAGGAGTCTCCGAGCCAGTATTCTCCGAGTCAGGAGAAGCAGAAAGAAATAGAGTATTTCCTGGCAGTAGAAAAGCGATCTTTTTCTGTAAAAATCCTTAAATTAAGGACTTTAATAGCATCTGCGATTAAAAACTCAATTTTGCGGGAGATATAATAAAAAAGTAAGCTATTAGCTGCCAGTCTTTTTCTCCCTATCTCACTGATAACTGATAACTGATAACTGATAACTGATAACTGATAACTGATAACTGAATTAGTTTCTCACCGCTTCCGTTTCCGCTTCTTTGGGAACAACAACTGGCACTCCGCTGACTGTTTCGATTTGATAAATAACGCGACTTAATTGGGAAGGACAACAGAGAGGATCCGTGTCTTTATAGCGATTAAAAACCACAATAATTCGATCGCTATTTTGTAAAACAATTCTCTGAGATGCTCCATCAGTGCGGGAATCCATCGGTCGCGGGGAAAGAGTGCCAGCGAATTTACCATCGACAAAAACAAAGTCTTGATAACCCATCGGTCGGCACATTCCATCCACTCCACTCATGGCCGAAATAACGCTAGTTTTCCCATAGGTTTGCACGGCCCCGTACAGTAACCATCCTGCTTTATTAAGCGCTTGATCATTGGCAGTAATTGCCGGACGAACCTGTTCACGACACTGGTTATCAATCACGGTTTTAACGGGAGATTTGGGGATAGGTGCCTTGGCTTTATTCCAATTAGTTAACGGTCGATCAAACCAAGCTCGCGGAGTATCTTTTTCTGGGGTTTGGCTAATAACTTCTAATAGCTTCCATGTTTCCGAATTTTGATTATTAGCTGGATTGGAGACGGTTTCAATGCTAACTTTAATTTGATAGAAAAATCCTGGTTTATAATCAAATCCCTCGATACTATTGGCGAACAATCTCCAGTTTTCCTCTGGTTTTTCTCGCATCTGTAAACAGTCTTTGGTTGGGCCTTGGCTACAGGGTTGTTTCCTAGAATTGATATAAATTGTCCTTTCCGTGCGCGTGGTGGTCGGTGCGGGGGTAAAAGTGAGTATTCCTAAACCTTCGGGAGTACGATAAAATAATTGTAAATCGCCTTTAGCTGTCACTTGGAATTGTTCCACTCCTTGCAAGGCGGCCAGATATTGATTTTCTTGTTTCATCTGCGGTTCCGGACAAGCTTTTTTGGTAGTAGCGATCGCTTGGTTGATCTGGAGCGTGCCATCATTGACTTGATAGCCGGTATTATACTGGTTGCATCCGGCCGAACCACTGAGGATATTTTTCTGGAAAGCGGCAGTAATTTCCGTTTCTTTCACCAAACTTCCGGCTGTCCACCCCCTTAGTTTCCATCGAGTCCCCTCCAAAGGGGAAGTATTAGCGATCGCCGCTTTCCCCGCTAAAGCACAACTTAGGGCAATTGTCAAGAAAATTCCCGTTTTTTTGGCGTTCAAAATTGCTATTCTCCTCGTCAAAGCAACAATTGTATTATGGCGTGGGGTAATCGACTGAGTGGTTAGGATAATTTTTCGGATTTCTCTTTCTGACCATCCCGTGACGGATGAAGAGAGAACAAGTTCCCTCAAACCTTAACCCAGTCAGAAAGTCATCGTTGTCATTAATCACTTTTTGCCCTCACAGGGCCACAAGTTGACCCCAGTTCACCTTAAGCAGTACAATAAAAACCTTGAGTGACCCCTTAAACAAAAAAAAACATCATGGCACAAGGACAAGGATTCGGATTCGGTCTCGGTAAGATTAAAGAATTACAAGACGCTTTCCAAAAAGCGCAACAGGTGCAACAAGGGGCCAAAGTTCTGCAAGAAGAACTGGAAACTATGGAAATTCCTGGCCAGAGTGAAAATGGCTTGGTGACAGTCTATCTCAGTGGCAACCAAGAACCCCGGGGTATTGAAATCGACCCTTCTCTCCTCTCCCAAGATCTGGAGATTGTGGCTGGGTCTATTCTAGAAGCCATGAAAGCCGCCTATGATGCCTCCACGGAAACCATGCGCGGCAAAATGGAAGAACTGACCATGGGTTTAAATATCTCCAGTATGTAATCGCTTTTGACCGCAATGGTAAGATGGAAAGTTGGACTAACAAACAAGGAGGTTCAACTTTGCTGACTTTGGGTGTCAATATCGACCATGTGGCCACAATTCGCCAAGCGCGCCGCACCGTGGAACCGGATCCCGTGGCGGCGGCAGTTTTGGCCGAAATCGGTGGTGCTGATGGCATTACCGTTCACTTGCGCGAGGATCGTCGTCATATCCAAGATCGCGATGTGCGGATTCTCCGGCAAACGGTGCGGACTCATCTGAATCTGGAAATGGCCCCGACGGAGGAAATGATCGCCATTGCTCTCGATATTAAACCCGATTATGTCACCCTTGTCCCCGAAAAGCGCCAGGAAGTGACCACGGAAGGGGGGATCGATATGCTGGGCAATTTTGACCGTTTTTGTCGGGTTGTAGAGCGCCTGCAAGCGGCTAATATCCCCGTTAGTTGGTTTATTGATGCCGATTTTGCCCAAATTCAAGCGGCCGCTAATACGGGAGCGAAATTTATTGAACTCCATACCGGTCAATACGCCGAAGCACAACAGGAGAGCGATCGTCAAGCATCGTTAACAATTCTTAAAGAAGGTTGTGAATACGCTTCCTCTCTGGGTTTGCGGGTGAATGCCGGCCACGGTTTGACCTATTGGAATGTTTATGCCGTCGCCTGTTTGCCTAATATGGAAGAATTGAACATTGGTCACACAATTATCAGTCGTGCGGTTTTGGTCGGGTTGGAACGGGCTGTTAGGGAAATGAAATTGGCTATGCGTGGACAATTGTAAAAGCCATCAGCTATCAGCTAATCTCCCGACTAACGAACAATTACACTGAAAAATTAAAGGAAAGATGATGACAACTTATTATTATTTGGTAGCCAGTCAAAAGTTTTTAGAAGAAGAAGCGATCGAAAAGGAAGTTTTGAAGGAAAGAATCAGGAATTATCAAGAAAAAGGTCAAGAAATTGATTTTTGGTTAATTGCCAACCCAGCTTTTTTAGATACTCCCGCTTTTGCCGATATCAAAAAGAAAACTCCCCAACCAGCAGCGGCGATTGTTTCTCTCAATCAACAGTTTATTACTTGGCTGAAATTGCGTCTAGAATACGTTATTACCGGACAGTTTGAGGCTCCTTCCGATAGTATTCCCGAACCGTTAAAATAACCCTTTTTTGTCTGTGGTAAATAAGTGGTTATAATTAAATAGAAGATAGATTTTGGGTTCGATCCCCCCTGCCCCCCTTGATAAGGGGGGTGCCGATAGGCGGGGGGATCCCCCTTAATAAGGGGGGCTGACGATTTTAACACCTACCTACTTAGCTTGCCGTAACAAGGGAAAATTGCTAGTTTTTGTCTATGGCAAAAAATACAGACGAGGCAATCATTACCAGCTGACTTTGCCTTGGAGCTTGCTAATTTTTCCCTGACCGATTCCCGATACTCGATCCAAATCTTCTAGGGAAGTAAAGGGTTTTTGTTGCCTGGCAGCGATAATTTTTTCGGCTAATTTGCCACTGATACCGGGTAAACTATCTAATTCTTCTTTGGTGGCGGTGTTTAAATTAATTAAGCGATCGCTTTTAATTGTTACAGATTGGGGGCAGTTTTTTCTATCTTGTTCGATCCGATTTTTAATAGTTTCCGGCAGTCCTAATTTAGCGGTACGGTAAAGATATTGAAATTCTCGATCGAAATGAGCGGCAACGGTGGGATTATCGATAATAACTAAAGCTTCATCGTTTTGATGGTTAGCGGCTCTTGACCAATTATGAGAACCAGTAATCACAATTTTATCATCGATTAAACCGAATTTATGGTGTAATTTATCTCCCCGGGCTAGATGGGGAACTCCTAGGGTATTAATTGGGTTTTGCCAAGGCTGATTATCTGGTTCATAACGACATTTATTACTGAGAGCAACTCCTAATAAATCTAATCCTTCGCTATAGTATCGGAAGGCAAAACTAGGATCAATTAAAGCTTTAATTTCTATCCCTTTTTGATGTCGTTGAGCGAGAATATTAGCTAAAGGCTGTTCCGTCAGGACAAACAGGGCTAAATTCACGGATTTTTCAGCTTTATTTAAAGTTTCACCAATGAGACCATTGCTAGTAATTGCCCAGGGATAAGCGGTAGAATCGGGGGAAAATTTGACCGTCAGACTACTATTACCGATAGGAATTTTTTGCGGTTTTCTTTGGGGTTTATCTAACCCAAATCTAGGACGATCTTCCCTTCCCCACATCAGATTAAATTCTTTTTGAAAAACTCTAGCTAGTGGGGGATTAGTAATGACTAATAAGTGATTGGCATTACCGACAGTTTTGGGATTAGAAAAGTCTCCATGAATATCACTTAAGGTATAGTTAGCTGAACTGATTAAAGTAGTGTAATTATCAATAACAATGAATTTATGGTGCATTAAACCACTACCTTTTGAGCGATCTGCCCTATCATCAATTAGGGGAATACCAGCTTTTTTGAGGATAGTAATTGCATCTCTTTGGGCGATTTCCTCTGGAGTTAATTTACCATCGCGATTTATGTCAACTAAATCAAAAAGATTTTGATAACGTTCCTGTTCTCGATCGCTTGATTGTTCTTGGTTTTTGGCTAAACTATTAATAGGTTTATTGTAAATGTTTTCGAGAATAACCCTAACTTTAATTCCCTGTTGCTGACGCTCCACTAAAGCTTGAGCGATGGCGGGTAAACGTAACTCTTGCACAGCTAGATCGATCGAACTTTTTGCCGAGTTGATATTATCAATAATAACCTGTTCTAAATTATCCCCCGGGCGATTAATTTGGCGATAGGGATCGGTATAATTTGACCCCTGGGCTTGATTATAATTAAAATAGACTTGAATATATTGATCTTGGGGCAAGGGTTGGGGACGATTTTGGATAACATTCAGAGAATGACAGCCACCCAAAAGAAAAACTGTTCCTAACAAAAATACTAACTGTCCCATAGTCCAAATTTTTTTAACCAATTCAAGTCTTAATTGCATTACTATCTCATCTACCTTGATAGAATACCTTATTGGGGGTCTGATACTAAATCCTGTTTAAAAGGTATGGGGGAGTGGGAAGGTGGAAAGTGGGGGGAAACAATCCATCTATTAAAAACGGATTTGGTGTCAAAGCAAAAAATTAATTAAAATTAAAACTGATCGGGGGATAAGCGATCGAAGTCTTGTTATTCTTAAACTGGTAGGTTTTGGGATTTTTCTAGGCCCGCAGCTTAACCCGATCAACCGATAACCGATAGAGGGGTGCAGAATGGGAGAATGGTTAGATTTTACCGATGAAGTGGTCACTGTTAATGGCAAAGGTGAGGAAATTAAACGGGAAAAAGTCACTAATCGAGGTTATAAATATTTTTTAAGCAAAAAAACCTTTTTAGAAATGATTTCTATCCCTAGCGGTCAATACCTCATCGGTGCGTCCAAAAGCGAGTTAGGCTGGAAATCGAGTCAAAGTCCCCAATCTCCGGTTAATGTTCAGGCTTTTTGTCTAAGTCGCTACCCAATCACCCAACGACAATGGCGCGAGGTGGCAAAATTAGAACCGGTAAATATTGAACTTAATCCCTATCCGGCCCATTTTGAAGGTTACGATCGCCCCGTAGAACAAATTAACTGGTGGGAAGCGGTGGAATTTTGCGATCGCCTATCCCGTCTCACGGGACTCAATTATCGTTTACCCGCAGAAAAAGAATGGGAATACGCTTGTCGGGGAGGAACATCAACCCCTTTTCACTTCGGCCCGACAATTTCCACTGATTTAGCCAACTATTCCGGAGTGGACTGGGATTATGGCGGAAAAGTGTGCAGTTCTGGTCGTTATGGGGAAGGTTCCCTAGGATGCGATCGCAGAGAAACCACACCGGTGGGAATGTTTGCCGTCGCTAACCCTTTCGGACTCTACGATCTGCACGGAAATGTCAGGGAATGGTGTGCAGATTACTGGCGCGATAACTACGAAGCAGCCACAATAGAAGATAGGGACAGACGAGTTTTACGCGGGGGTTCCTGGAATGACAGCCCCAACAAGTGTCGCTCGGCCTACCGGGTCAAATTTCTGGCTACTGCTGGACTCTATGATATCGGTTTTCGTGTCGTTAGCGATAATTCTCCTTGAATCTGAAAACCGATCACTGATTACCGGTGACAGGGAGGTGAAAAAATTGAAAATAGAACTACCCCAGCAAATAATCAGCGAATTTTGTCAGAAATGGCAGATATCTGAAATGTGTTTATTCGGATCGGTTTTGCGGGAAGATTTTCGTCCAGATAGCGATATTGATATACTGGTCAGTTTTCAAGATAGTGTTTCTTGGGGACTTCTGGAGTTTTCGAGGATGAAACGGGAATTAGAGAATTTATTGGGACGGAAAGTTGATTTGCTAACGAAAAAATCGATCGAGCAGAGTCATAATTGGATTCGTCAACGAGAGATTTTAGGGACAGCGCAAGTGATTTATGTGGCGGGATAACGCTTTTTTACTAGATATTGTCCGAGCAGGTCAATTAGCTCAACAATTTGCCGAGCAACTGGCAAAATTTGCAGGTGTTTGTCAGAAAAATTTTTAAAATGTACCGCTCCTCGATCGAGAGTTAGAATTGATTTTAGAGACAATAAAGGTGATTTAACCAAATGATTGCTAACTTTGACCATAACTATCTTTCCCCGGAAGATTATTTAGCAACGGAGAGAATAGCCAAGGATAAACACGAATATATTCGCGGTCAAACCTACGCCATGGCTGGTGCAAGTAAAGCCCACGGTATGATTATTATCAACTTAGCCACACTTTTAAAAAACCGGCTGCGGGGTAGTGGTTGTCTTGTCTATGCCACAGATATGAAAGTTCGTCTAGAAATAGCTAATAGTTATTTTTATCCCGATCTTGTGGTCACTTGCGACTCGCGAGATAATCAGTCTTTCTCGGAAGATTTTATCCGTTATCCGCGCTTGATTGTAGAAGTATTATCCCCCACTACGGCTGCCTTTGACCGGGGCGATAAATTTGCCGACTATCGTTCGATCGAAACTTTAGAAGAATACGTTCTTATCAGTCAAGAACGCATCAGTGTAGATTGTTTTCGTCGCAATGATGAAGGATTCTGGGTTCTTTATCCCTACAGCAAAGGAGCAGATATTTATCTAGCTAGTATCGATTTTCACTGTGCGATCAAATCTTTATATGAAGATATAACAGAAATCTGTTAAAAAATCAGATCAGTTTTTTTCTGTTTACTATTTACTTTTTACTTGATTAATGCTTGCTATTCTCTCCGCTATTGTTCCAGTGGGTTTTATCATCCTCATCGGTGTGATAGCAGGAAAAATTCTCACTGTGGAAGTGCATTCCCTTTCCCAAATCACGGTATATATTCTTGCCCCCGCTTTGGTGATTGATGGACTCTATCACACCACTTTATCCGGCAGCAATATCGGTTTAATTCTCCTAGGCTTTGCTCTTATCTCACTGGTAATGGTGATTGTCGTCGAAATTATCGCCTATTGTCTCAGTCTCGATGGCGATACCCGCAAAAGCCTCATGGCTGCCGCCGTGATGCCCAATAACGGTAATATGGGTTTACCGGTGGCTAGTTTTGCCCTGGGTGCGGCCGGACTGGAAAGAGCGATAATCTATATGATTGGCTCTAGTATTCTTTTATTTGGTATTAGTCCCGCTTATTTGCGAGGAAAAAGCTTTCTCTCAGGATTTCGCTTAGTTTTTCGCTTGCCCTTAATCTGGTCAATTTTTATCGGCATTAGCTTTCAAACTTTCTCTTTTCATCTTCCCCTGCAATTAGATAAAAGTGTTAGCTATCTAGGAGAAGCGGCAATTCCTTTGGCTTTAATTATCCTAGGTATCCAATTATCTCAGCAAAAATTAGCGATCGGTAAATTAGAATTATTAGGGGTCTGTTTGCGTCTTTTAGTCGCTCCTCTTTTGGCATTTGCTATCGGCAATAGTTTAGGATTAACTGGTATGGATCTAAAAATTCTCATCCTACAAAGTGCCATGCCCACCGCCGTTAATACTGTCATTTTAGTCACAGAATTCGGTGGTTCAGCAGCTTTAATGGCCCGCACAGTTGTGGTCACTACCCTTGCTAGTTTTCTGACTATTCCTTTCTTTCTTTGGTTATTAAAAGTCTATTTATAGCAGTTATCTTAAGGGTGAGGTGCGAAGTTTTCGTTTTGGGGAGCCAGTATTCAGTTATCAGTATTCAGGGGGTGCATCTCATTTTGGTAAATCTACTAATTTGGGATTTTTAAGGGGAAACTTTCTCCTAAAATTGGGCATTACTTTCGGTTTTATCACTCAATCCAAGCTTTTGGGGGGTTCTACCCCCCAAACCCCCCGTTGGGGGCGTGGCGCCGCCCCCAAACCCCCCGCGCATTAGGTTAACTGTGAGATGCTTACACGCGATTGTTCATATTTTTGTACTAATTTAAGAGTCACTGATAATTGCTGATTGTTGGTATTTCTGCAAGTGTGGGATGCACCCTTATTCAGGAGATTATTTTATTTATTCTCCCCACACCCCACACCCCACACCCCACACCCTACTTCCCCACTTCCCCAATTCCCACACCCCACACCCCACACCCCACACCCCACACCCCACTTCCCCACTTCCCCATTCCCCCATCTCCCTATCTCCCCACTTCCCACTTCCCACTTCCCAATTCATAATTCATAATTTAACCTTTGACTGACACCAGCAATGGCAGCCAAGAGAAACCAAACAATAGTATTAATCTTGACATCGGAGAGGGTGACATCGACGAGATTAAATAAAACACAAGCACCAAAGGCTACCAGATAGGTAAAGATAATTAACTCACCCCCGGCTTTTTGTTGCCGTAGAAAGATAAATAAACGCAACCCTTGGGCATAAATCCAACCCACCCAAACAGACAATAAAATTAAGCCGATAATTCCCGTTTCTGCCATTAACATCAAATATAAATTATGGGGATGACCTAGCCATAATCCCTGACTTTTTTCGTAGAGAGGTGTAAAACTGCGTAATCCCCAACCGAATAGGGGTCTTTCTTGGGTCATTTCTAGAGTAAAACGCCATTGAGTTGATCTGAGAGTCGCTAGAGGGCGATCAGGGAACATTTCATCGGATAATCGCGCCCAAATCGCCCTAGGAACCAAAAAACGCACAATATCCCTGAAAGGATTTGGTCCCCAAGAAGCGAGGGAAATCACCCCCCCCAAGAGGATAAAACCGGCGACTAAGGCATTCCAACCCAGATAAAGGGCGAAAATTAGGCCCCCTAAAAAGGCTAAGGCCCAAGCATTGCGAGAATTGCTTAAAAATAGCCCTACACTATCGATAAATATGGTTAAAGTTAAAAACCCGACTTTGAGATTTAAAAGGGTATTTCTTTGTCGGTGCCACTGCCGCCAAGTTAGAATTAATAAACCGAGGGCTAAAATCAGAGTTATTAATAAATAAGCTCCCAAAAGATTAGCATACATAAAAACCGAAGACATTCGCCCCAAAGGTTCACCCCCCGCCCCGTAGGGCCAGGTAAAAATCCCTTTTAATGCTTCCGGTTTTTGCCAACCGAGAAAAATTTGTCCCCATCCCATCACCACTACCCAAACCGACGGAATAACCATCGCCCAAGCTAGTTGACGCAATTGAGAGGGTTTTTTAATTAATTGCCGAATATTGCTAAAAAAGAAGAAAAAAGGCAGGAAATTTCCTAAACCAATCCAAGCATCCCCCGGAGTTGGGGAAAGACTGGCACTAATCATCAACCAAAGAGTGACGATACCGAGACCTTGATTAAGACGTGACCGGATAATTGCCCGAAAATTGCCGGTAAAAACCCTAATTAAGACGATAATAATGCCGATACCCGCTAACTCCGGCAGCATCATGGCAATAAAAACTGAAAAAAGTATTAAATTCCACTCCCACCCTTGACAAAAAATCTTTTTCATCGAAAATTTGGGTCTGAAACCCCGTCGTTCTACGACGGCTTTACTGTTAAATATTAGCACATTTACGAAATATATGCTAAAATGTGAGGTATGGAAAAAGCCTATTCGTTTCG
>NZ_SFBZ01000020.1:0-9464 GCF_007095495.1 Microcystis sp. M_QC_C_20170808_M9Col
TAGGGTTTGCGGCAAAAAGTTTTTCGGTGGTGGCAGGGTGTGGGGTGTGGGGTGTGGGGTGTGGGGTTTTACCAGTTTTGAGGTGGCCAATTACCTAATTTTCAGGGAAAAAGTGCCTAAATTTCCCCCCGATCACTCCCAGAGCCAGTACTTTTTGATTGACAAAAGATCTAAAAGTCTTACCCAACAAGGTTTTTAGATTTATTCAGCCAGCCCTATATAACTGTTTTTGATCTTCTCTGTT
Organism: Microcystis sp. M_QC_C_20170808_M9Col; assembly: GCF_007095495.1. Classification (NCBI taxonomy): domain Bacteria; kingdom Bacillati; phylum Cyanobacteriota; class Cyanophyceae; order Chroococcales; family Microcystaceae; genus Microcystis; species Microcystis sp. M_QC_C_20170808_M9Col. Next base: position 245 of record NZ_SFBZ01000020.1, read on the forward strand.
TGGAGAAATTGCGATAAAATTAACGATCATAGCGATCAATAAAAAAATTTTATGGTTGTCACTGTTAATAATTCCCTGACACTAAGGGAATTTCTGCAATTACCAGAAACTAAACCCCGCAAGGAATTTATTGACGGTCAAATTATTCCTAAACCAATGCCCCAAGGTAAACATAGCACTATTCAAGGTGATTTGGTTCCGGCTATTAACGCTAGTCTAAAACCCCAACGAATTGCCCGTGCCTATCCTGAATTGCGTTGTACTTTTGGCAGTCGTTCTCTAGTTCCTGATGTTTCAGTTTTTCTCTGGGAAAATATTCCTCGCGATGGCGAGGGAAAAGTATTAAATACTTTTGCGATCGCTCCTGACTGGTTAATTGAAATTCTCTCTCCAGATCAAAATCAGACTAAAGTTGTTAAAAATATTCTTTATTGTCTAGATCACGGCACTCAAATGGGTTGGTTAATCGATCCAGAAGAAGAAATTATCTTTGTTTATTTTAGTGATCGAACTATCGCTATTTTTGAATCAGAAAATGCTCTTTTACCCGTCCCCGCTTTTGCTACGAATTTTCAAATCACCCTCGGTCAATTATTTGACTGGTTAAGAGGTTAACGGATTATCAGTTATCAGTTATCAGTTAAGTAGCTGGTTATAATTAAATTAAAAATGGATTTTAGGTTCGATCCCCCCTTAATCCCCCCTTAATAAGGGGGGCATCTGATAATTTTTAACGCATACCTACTTATCAGTTATCAGATATGAGTTATCAGATATGAGTTTTTAGTTTCCAGATTTGAGTTATCAGTTCACTGATTACTGTTCACTGATTACTGATAACTGATGACTGATAACTGTTTAGGTGACACTTTGAAACAATTGAGTCCAATCGAGATTGGGTGCGTCTGAGGGGGCAACAATTTCGAGAATTTTATTGTTAGCGGCGGGATAAAATAGGGATTCTACGCAAACCGAGGCCACTTTCGTGCGGGGAATACTGCCCTCAGAAAGGGTATCGGCGGATGACATTTTAATGGCATTAAGATTATCATCGTTTTTGAGGCCTCCGGGGCGCACAATCGTGTAGGTTAGTCCACTATTGATTAAATAGTCTTCCGCTTGTTTTTTCCAGAATAAAATTAACCAAAAGAGATTGAGAGGATGGAAAAAGTTCGATACACAGAGGGAAGTAACGAGAACAAAATGCTCGATTCCTTTCTTTTTTGCGGCATCGATGAGATTTTTAGTTCCCAAGTAGTCCACTAACAAAGGTTCCGTGGGATTAAAACTCGGTCTGGCTCCCGTGGCGCATAGCAAAACGCTACAATCAGCGATGAGTGCCTCTAACTTATCGGCCTGTTGGACATCTCCGACGACGATTTCCACCCCTGCTGGCAAAATTTCCGCCGCTTTCTCGCGGTTTCTCACCAAAGCGCGTACGGGAATCTGACGTTCGACTAATTGGGCAACGATTCTCCGTCCCGTTTCCCCCGTGGCTCCTGCTACAAATGCTTTCATCGCTTATTGACCTAATAGTTTTTAACAATACGTTACACTAATCTCAATTCTACAAATTTCCCTGATCCTTTGGCAGTTAATCCCCAACTGTTTCTAGCACTATCATTTTCCAGGTTTTAAGTCATGCAGCGTCCCCCCATTAACTCCCTAGCTCGCGAATCTGTAGAAGTCAAAGAAGACAATCAATTTCTCGGTTTTCAAACCCATTTTGCCGGATGTATGGATATGTATAGCAATCAGGACAAGGTTGCCGATTATCTGGGCGCTCACGAAGGTTGGTTTTGTCGTTGTGCCGAACCGATGAAAACTCTGCCCTTCGGTGACAATGGTTATATTATCACCATCGGTAAATATGGAGCTTTTGGCTATGAACTGGAGCCGAAAATCGCTGTGGTTCTGGAACTTCCCGTCAATGGAGTCTATCATACTCGCAGTGTTCCCATTCCCGATCAACCGTTTTTAGGCTATCTAGTGGATTATCAGGCAATTATGAAACTAGAGGAAATGCCGCTATCTTCTCCTAGTCGGGAAATTGAGGCAATTTTTCGGCAACAGGGACGGGATATTCCGGCGGTTATCACCCAAGTCACCTGGGAACTGCGTATGGATGTTATGGTTAAGTTTCCCAAGTTTATTTATAAGATTCCCCGTCCCATTCTCCAAAAAACCGGTGATAAACTGTTGACGCAAATTGTTCGCCAAGTTTCCCCTCGCTTAACCTACAAAGTTCAAGAGGATTTTCACTCTAGCTTTAATTTACCCCTACCCCCTGCCTCCAGTCGTCTTTTCCATCGTCTCGACTCATCCGAGGTTGGGCTGCTTGCCTAGGGTTTGGGGAGTCTGTCAACAGTAATCAGTAGAGCTTGCTGATGGGAAACCAAGGAAAAATAAAGATTTGCTAACGGTGCTGGTCAGTCTAAGCTAGAATTATTAAGAAATGTTTACTTGTAAAAATAAACCTAAGACTACTTCAATATTTTATGTCTCTGCCTATCCGTAACGTTGCTATCATTGCTCACGTTGACCACGGGAAAACCACCCTCGTCGATGCACTCCTCAAACAGTCGGGAATCTTTCGAGAAGGGGAAGATGTACCCACCTGCGTCATGGATTCCAATGACCTCGAAAGAGAACGCGGTATCACCATTCTGGCCAAAAACACCGCCGTTCGTTACCAAGACACCCTGATTAACATCGTCGATACTCCCGGTCACGCCGACTTTGGTGGCGAAGTGGAACGGGTTTTAGGTATGGTGGACGGTTGTATCCTGATTGTCGATGCCAACGAGGGGCCGATGCCCCAGACGCGTTTTGTGCTGAAAAAAGCCCTAGAAAAGGGATTAAGACCGATTGTCGTGGTCAATAAAATCGATCGCCCTAACGTCGATCCTAACCTAGCCGTGGACAAAGTTTTCGATCTGTTTGTGGAACTGGGTGCCGATGACGACCAATGTGATTTTACTACTCTGTTCGCTTCCGGGATGCAAGGATTCGCCAAAGAAAGCCTCGAAGACGAAGACAAAGATATGCAGCCCCTCTTTGAAGCGATTTTACACCACGTTCCACCACCGGCCGGGGACGTTAACAAACCCCTACAGCTGCAAGTAACCACCCTCGATTACTCGGAATACTTAGGACGCATCGTTATCGGCCGCATCCATAACGGCGTAATTAAAGCTGGTCAACAGGCAGCTTTAGTAAAGGATACGGGCGCGGTTGTCAAGGGTAAAATAACAAAACTTCTTGGTTTTGAAGGTCTTAAACGGGTGGAACTAAACGAGGCCAGCGCCGGTAATATCGTTGCTGTGGCTGGTTTTGCCGACGCTAACATCGGGGAAACCGTAACTTTAGCCGATGACCCGCAAGCTTTACCCCTAATTAAAGTCGATGAACCGACCCTACAAATGACCTTCTCGGTGAACGATTCTCCCTTTGCCGGTCAGGAAGGCACTTTTGTCACCTCGCGGCAAATTCGCGATCGTCTGATGCGAGAATTAGAAACTAACGTCGCCCTGCGGGTGGAAGAAAGTGATTCTGCCGAGAAATTCCTAGTTTCGGGACGGGGAGAACTGCATTTAGGCATTCTCATCGAAACCATGCGTCGGGAAGGCTACGAATTCCAAGTATCGCAGCCGCAGGTTATCTACCGGGAAATTAACGGTCAACCCTGTGAACCCTACGAATACCTCGTTTTAGATGTACCCGAAGAAGCGGTGGGTTCCAGTATCGAACGTCTCGGCCAACGGAAAGGGGAAATGCAGGATATGCAGACGGGCAGCAATGGCCGTACTCAATTGGAATTCGTGATTCCGGCCCGGGGTTTAATCGGTTTCCGGGGGGAATTTATCCGTCTGAGTCGCGGTGAGGGGATTATGAACCATAGTTTTCTCGAATATCGTCCTTTCTCCGGGGAATTGGCCACCCGTTACAATGGCGTGATTACTGCCTTTGAGGAAGGAGTCGCCACTTTCTACTCCCTCAAAAACGCCGAGGACCGGGGAGTATTCTTTATTACTCCGGGGACAAAAGTGTATAAAAACATGATTATCGGCGAAAGTAACCGGCCTCAGGACGTGGAGATCAATATCTGCAAAACTAAACAGTTAACTAACCATCGTTCCGCCACCGGGGATGAATTGGTTCAGTTACAATCCCCCGTGGATATGAGTCTCGAACGCGCCCTCGAATACATTGGATCAGATGAGTTGGTGGAAATTACCCCGAAATCGATCCGTCTGCGTAAATTACCGGTGAAAAAGTTAGCCAAACGTTAATCGGTTTTGACAAAATCCGGCGGCAATTTTGCCATGGCCGTTGCTGCTAAAAGGGGCAGCAATGGCTCGAAGATGATCGGTAATTGGTTAAGATTGAGATCTAACAAAGAAATCCACTCAGATTTTCAACAAAACTGAGATGATAGAAAAAAGTGCCTTGAGTTTGAGGGTAAAGAATCTGCTGTGAGCTATTCTGCTACTTTGATGCGACATCCGATGTTTCCCGCCGCGTCGGACAGCAATCGTCTTCGTCTCTTTTCGGGATCCGCTAATGTATCTCTTGCCCAAGAGGTGGCCCGTTATCTGGGCATGGATGTGGGTCCGATGATTCGTAAACGTTTCGCCGATGGTGAATTGTACATCCAGATTCAGGAATCGATCCGGGGCTGCGATGTCTATTTAATTCAACCCTGTTGCAATCCCGTCAACGATCACTTGATGGAATTGTTGATCATGATTGATGCCTGTCGTCGTGCTTCTGCCCGACAAATTACCGCCGTAATTCCCTATTATGGTTATGCTCGCGCCGATCGCAAAACCGCCGGCCGGGAATCGATCGCCGCTAAACTGGTGGCTAATCTGATCACGGAAGCGGGGGCAAGTCGCGTGTTGGCCATGGATTTGCATTCGTCCCAAATTCAAGGTTATTTCGATATTCCCTTCGATCACGTTTACGGTTCCCCAGTGGTGGTGGACTATCTTCTCAGTAAAAAATTACCCGATATCGTCGTGGTTTCTCCCGATGTGGGTGGGGTGGCTAGGGCGCGGGCTTTTGCCAAAAAACTCAGTGATGCGCCCCTAGCAATTATTGATAAACGCCGGCAAACCCATAATGTGGCGGAAGTGATGAACTTGATCGGCGATGTTAAGGATAAAACGGCGGTTTTAGTCGATGATATGATCGATACGGCTGGTACGATCGCTCAAGGGGCGCAGTTACTGAAGGCCAAGGGGGCGCGACAGGTTTATGCTTGTGCCACCCATCCGGTTTTTTCTGGTCCTGCGATCGAGCGTTTATCTAGTGGCATAGTCGAGGAAGTGATCGTGACCAACACGATTCCCGTCCCCCAAGAACATTTTTTCCCGCAACTGAAAGTCTTGCCGGTTGCCCCGATTCTGGGGGAGGCCATATGGCGCATTCATGAGGACAATTCCGTGAGTAATATGTTCAAATAGATGGCCGAATCCCCCTAGTTTTAGGGGGAATTTTTATATTTATTTTGTTGACATTAATTCTGATTTGTGGCAGCGTCGGGGTTGTCAAGTCCTCCCAGACGATTGAAGGGCCAAAAACGCACCACGGCGCGACCGATTAAGTTTTCCCGGGGAACGAAGCCCCAAGCGTGGGAATCATAACTATTATTGCGATTATCGCCCAAAACCAAATATTGATCGGGGGGAACTGTCACCGGTCCGTAAGCATAATTAGGTTCTTCGGCGATATACTTTTCCGCTAAAACTTTACCGTTGACGTGAACTAGACCGTTTTTGACTTGCACCTTATCCCCCGGCAGTCCAATCACCCGTTTAATAAAAGCATCATGAAAATTTTGAGCTTTCAGGGCGGCTGTCGGACTAAAAACCACTATATCACCCCGTTCTGGCTTCTGAAAATGATAGCTAACTTTCTCGATAATTAGGCGATCGTTAATCTGGAGAGTGGGTTCCATGGAAGAAGAGGGAATATAACGGGCCTCGGCCACAAAAGTGCGGATGCCAAAAGCCAAAATTCCAGCCGTGACAATGGTTTTAACTGCTTCTAGCCAAGGATTTTCTTGGGGGACGGGAGGAGGAGAGGGTTTTTCGGATTTATGGTTCAAGCTTTCAGCCATAGAATTTAAACTTTTGAGAAGGATTAAGCCAATACGCTCTTTAATGTTCTAGTCTAGTGATAGTAGCAGCGTAGATAATATTTTAAGACAATTTTCCCACATATACTGGATCACTGTTAATTTGTCAACGCCGCACCCTGCTGCCTGAAGGGGAATTTCCTCGGGGGTAGAAAAAGGCAATGCAGTCTCTCAAAAAGGCAAGTTTTTCGCCGCTATTAAAGTAAAAGCTTGATAATTCGAGGATTGAAGCCCTAATCTCCCTTAAAAGTCTCTTCTCCGTCACTACTTAGACCTATGTTTGCACAAATTCCCGAACGATCAATGCACTATCTGCGATGGGTTGTTACCATCGCTTGGTTAATTCTGATATTTTCTCTGTTTTTTGACCCGATTTCGGCACAATTAACCGATACTAATAATCTCTCTAGTCCCCTGAGAGTTGCTCCCGATGTGTGCATTAAAGTCCAGGGAGTTTGCTTACCCCAATCCTCCTATCAGTTAGCTGCGCCGATTTTTTGGGGAATAGTGGTTCCTAGTAGCATTTTTATCTTATTAGTATTCGGTCACGAACTCTGGCGGCGTATCTGTCCTTTATCCTTTCTTTCTCAAATACCGCGCGCTTTGGGTAAACAGCGTCAGAAAAAATACACCGATAAATCGGGGAAAGTCCGCTATGAAATCTATAAAGTGCCGAAAAACTCTTTTTTAGCTCGGAATTATCTCTATCTACAATTAAGTCTGTTATTTTTGGGTTTATGCGGACGGATTCTCTTTGATAATTCCGATCGCTTAGTCTTAGGCAGCTTTTTAATCTTTACTATTCTAGTGGCGATCTTTGTGGGTTATTGGTATGGGGGCAAATCTTGGTGTAACTATTTCTGTCCCATGAGTCCAGTGGAAAGGATTTACGGTGAACCGAGGGGTTTACTAAATAGTACCGCTCACGAAGACAGTCGCGGTGGGATTACTCAATCTATGTGTCGTATTGTCCGGGAAGATGGTAGCGAACAAAGTGCCTGTGTTGCCTGTCAGAGTCCCTGTATCGATATCGATGCGGAAAGATCCTATTGGGATGGGATTACTAACAGAGATCGCCAATGGCTTTATTACGGTTATTTTGGCTTAGTTTTTGGCTATGCTATCTATTATTATCTCTATGCTGGCAATTGGGACTATTATTTCTCTGGAGCTTGGGCGCACGAAGAAAATCAACTAGAATCCCTCTTTCAACCGGGTTTTTATCTTGCTGGTCAGGCAATTGCGATTCCGAAGCTGGTAGCTGTCCCCTTAACTTTGGCAATCTGCACTTTTTTGGGCTACTTTCTCGGTAAAAAAGTTGAAAATGCCTATAAAGTCTATAGAATCCGCAAAAAGTCGCCCTTACCGACCGAAATTATCCGTCACCGCGTCTTTACTGTCGGAACTTTTCTGATTTTCAATTTCTTCTTTATTTTCGCTGGTCGTCCTTTTATTAATCTTTTGCCAAAATTTTGGTATTATTTCGCTGATATTTTACCGGCTGTTTTGAGTAGTTTATGGTTATATCGCACCTGGACAAGGGATCCGGGCCGTTACCAACGAGAAGGACTAGCGGGAAGATTGCGTAAACAGTTGGGTAAACTGGGTCTCGATACGGCTAAATATCTTGATCGGCGATCGCTGTCAGCTTTGGACGCGGATGAGGTGTATGTGTTAGCCAAGATACTGCCGGATTTCACACACCAGAAGTGTTTAAAAGCCTATAAAGCCTTGTTAAAAGAGGCTTTGGAGGAGGGATATACTGACTTCGGCCACAGCCTCGAAATCCTAGAACAAATGCGCTTAGAGTTGACGATTACCGAGGCCGAACATCAGGCAATTCTAACGGAGTTGGGTGTGGAATCGGCCGAACTTCTCGATCCGGACAAGCAGTATAGTCGCGAGGATTGGTTGCGTTTGCAGAGTTACCGCGATGCTTTGTTGGAAAGTTTGTTGGTGACTTGGAAAAAAGACCCCGATCGCCGGGTGGGGTCAGAATTGCTGCAAGTGTTAACCGGTAAGAGTTCCAGGGAGGCGATCAAGCATTTATTGACGGAATTGCCGGCCTCGGAAACGGAAACTGTCGAGTCTTTGCGTCGGGAGTACGGAGTTACCGGTCAGGAGGAGGAAACGATTCTCCATCGTCCTCTGTCCCGTCAATTATGGCAAAATATCGCCCGCGCTTTTCAGGTCTTTGATCGTCTATCTTTTAGTAGTGACAGCGATCGTGATCAACAGGAAAGAATTTTATTGGAAAGATTCCAGCTATTCGATAGTGATGGCTCCGGACAAATTAGCCTTGAGGAGTTAAAAGCTTGTCTTCAGGCGATCGAACCGGGGGTGACAGACAAGGAAATCGAAGCTATGTTACACCATGCCGATACAAGTCGCGATAATCAGATTAGTTTTCCAGAATTTCGCAACCTACTGCACCAATTCCACAAATAAACTGTCTTCAGTTAAGGAGTCTTTATTTTCCCTGACTCCTTATTCCTTGAAAAAATAGCTGTTCGCAGGCAGGCACGGATTCCCATTATACTAGAAAGTATAAGTCAAGTTGAGGGCTTTTGTCAAGCTTTTTTAAGAAAAAATTTCGAGGTTTTGCTGAACTGTATGAGGGTAAATCCGATAGGGACTATAGAGAGGGAGATTTAATGGCAAAATGTAGTATATTTGTTTCTATTTCAGTTATGGTTTCTGGAAATCGCTGATTGTTAAAATTGATCTGCTCGGAATATAGATGATAGGCTGTATTGTAAAAGTTACGAAGGATAAAAGCAATAAATATGCTGGGTGTTAAAGGGGAGGACACTGGAATTCGGCAGTTTTTGAATTGTCCTAGGGTGAGATGACATCTGGGGTGATGAATCTCTTGAAAATTATCAGGATCGTAATCAAATCTAATCGGTACAGCTACAATATTTTTGGCGATAATATCGGCAAATATCTCGTCTTCTTCATATATAGCAATTCTCTGACTTATGAGGTACAGTAGCAACAGTGAGTAAACCAATTGCGAATATCTTTTTGAGTAACTTCTAACATAGCCAATTCAATCCCTTCTATTAAGTCTTTGTA
>NZ_SFBZ01000200.1:0-12391 GCF_007095495.1 Microcystis sp. M_QC_C_20170808_M9Col
TTTTTGAATAGGTTTTCCTTCAACCATTGGAAAGCTTGTGCGTAAGCTCTCATGCCGTTGAATAATAGCATTAATCGTTTGCTCTAAAATATCAATGTTTAAGCGTCCCGTTAAACGGAGGGCTAGGGCTTCATTATAAGCTGGATTTTGCCGATCCATCTGATAGAGAAACCACATTCTCTGTTGAGCAAAAGATAGAGGTAACTCTTCAGTTCTGGCAACGGGATCAATAACCGATTCAAGGGGTTTAGACGGTGTTGTTGCGCTTCTTAAAAAAGTGAGAATTTCTGGTTTTCTTGTGCCGATTTCTTGCTTAATTTCCGGTGTCATCGCTCCCTGGGGAGCTTGATATTTTAACTTTTCTTCCTCAAGCCAAAGCTTGATGTCTAAACTATTTAAGTAAGATAAAAATTCTGCGACTTTCATTAATAGTATCCTTTTCCCTAATTGATGTTCTGGTATTTTTGGAATGGGGGGTGATGTTTGGCTGGGTTCAGTAGCTCAAGCTAGAGCTACTGTTAGAGATATAATCAACGGTTCTCATAAATTTAAATACCCTCAAAGACTAAACACTATCGCACAAATAAAGGTTATCAATGGCGAGGAGTCAGTGGTTATTGTTAAAGTCAGTTACTATGGGAGCAACCGCTTACATACTCCACAAAAAGACTGTTTTAAACCGAAACTATTTATAGCATATTCTGGATGATAAATTTTAGTGATGGATACAATTTTTTACATTTTTTCCAAAATGGCTCTGAAAAGCTTAAATTTTAGTTAAGCTATTTTCATAATTCTCCTTCTTCATAATTTTCTGAGGCTGTTGTCATAACTTTACCACTTTTGGATAGACTGTGACTATTTTTGGCTACATTAAGCACCTCAATCGTTTGAGTTAAACTGGCAACGGTTGGGTATTCTAATAAACTGTGCAACGACAATTCTACCGAGAAAACATCGCGTAAACGAGAAATAACTTGACTCGCCAGTAAAGAATGTCCTCCTAGTTCAAAGAAATTGTCATGAATTCCAATTTGAGATAGATTTAACACCTTTTGCCAAATCTTAGCAACTTGATGTTCAGCTTCCGTTCTGGGTGCTACCAATTCGTTATTTTCTTTACCTTGCAGTTCCTTGAGTAATTGCCGCTTATCAATGTCTCCATTATCCTTGATAGGGAGGGATTGCCGCAGCACCAGGGGACATTTATAGGACGTTCCAAATCGATCTTTTAGACTAACATGATTAGGTAGATTGACCGATTGAACTGTAGATTTACGGGTGTAATAAGCCGTTAACTTTTGGCATCCTTCAGACCTAGATGTGAAACGATTAATCTTGCTATTACTCCCATCTAAACCGATTATTAATTGTCTTTGGTTGTGATATAAACTGGTTAGAAATGAGTCTAAACCTTGCCGTACTGTCATATCATAATACCCTTGAGATCGGGTTATGTATTGCATCTGATAACCTTGGCTAATCCCGGTTTCTTGCCAAGTTGTCCAACTGTAACAATAACTGGGGAACAAATTCTTATATTTTTGATAGCTGTTCAAAGACTCAAGGAAACTATTAGCCGCCGCATAGGAACCCAAAGCCGCTCCTCCAAAAAAACTAGCCAAGGAAGAAAAACTAATAAAAACTCCCTGAGATTCTTTGAGGAGTTGATGTAAAACCCAAGTTCCTATTACTTTAGGACGAAGAATTGTCGATAAACCCTCTTGATTTTCGTCCAGAAGTAAACAATCTTTGTAAATTCCAGCCAGATGAATCACCCCATTAAGTTCTCCTTGCCATTGTCTTTTTACCTGTTCTACAGTCTGTTTAACTTGAGGGAAATTAGCCACATCTACCGCTTGATAAATTACTTCTCCCCCAAGGTTTTCTAAAGCTTGGAGATTTTTGATTTTTAAGGATAATTGATCTTCGACTTTGAGGTACTCACTCCAGAGGTGTTTTTCTGGTAAAGGTGTTTTTCCAATTAATAGTAAACGAGCTTGATAATTTTTGAGCAAATACTGAGCGATTTGTCTGCCAATCCCTCCTAGTCCTCCGGTAATCAGATAAATTCCCCCTGATTTAAAGGGTAATTCCTGTTGGGTGTGTTGAAGTAAATTGACTTTTTCCAAACCTGCGATTAAACGTTTCCCGTTGCGATAGGCAATTTCTCTTTCCTTGGATAAAACGGATAGTTCTTGCAGCAGATAACTGACATTAATTTCGGTTTGATCCAGGGGTAAATCAACATGACGAGTATTTAACCAAGGAAGTTCTTGAGCTAGGGTTTTGATCAGTCCTAAAACTGGAGATTTTTCATAGCCAATTTCATCGTTTTCTATGACAAATTGACTATAACTAGAAACAAATAGCAATTGAATTTTTGAGTTAAAATCATGAATTTTAGCTAAGGCTTGAACTAGAAATAATAAATCATAAATTCCTCGCTCTTGTGCTTTTTCTAACTGTTCAATTGTTGAAATTTCTCCCTGATAGTCTTGATAAGTCCCCAGATGAATAATATTGCCAAGGATAATTTTTCGCTCGGATAAAGATGCCATTAACTGTTGATAATGATTGGCTGTCCCGGGTCTGAGGGTATAGCAATTTTGACTGATTTGAGAAAATTCTTCCGCTGCTAAAACCGTGATACAGGGTAAGTTTTGCCCTTGAATTTTTTCTGCTAAAGATGCTCCTAAACCCAAGCAATCCAGAAAAATTAAAGTACAATACTTGGAAAGTTCTGGTTTTAAGTTAACTGGAGATCGAGGTTTCCAAACTTTCTGGTAAAACCAATCAGGAATGGTTTGAGCGTTTTCTAACAAAAGATCTATTTCTTTTAAAATAGAATTAAATTCTCCATTTCCGAACCGTTTTGTTAATTGCGATCGCTGAATTTTACCGATGGAAGTTTTAGGAATTTCAGTTTTATTTAAGGGGATTAAATATTCAGGATTAACCCCAAAACTGTTAATTACTTTTCGTCTAATCTTTTTCAGAAGTTCCGCTAGATGCTGGTGGTCAAAGGTTTCTGCACTAAAAAATAAAGCTAATTGATCGGTACTATTCCTAGGATCATAAACAGCACAAGCGGCGGTGTAGGACACTTCTACTTCTTCAATGGTTTCAACCACATTTTCAATTTCATGGCTATAATAATTGACTCCATTAATAATAATGGTTTCTTTACTTCTTCCAGTAATAACTAAATGACCGTTACTAATAAATGCTAAATCTCCTGTCTTAAACCAGCCATCTTTTAAGAAAGCGTCTTGATTCGCTTCTGGGTTTTTATAATACCCCGGTGAAACTGCATCTCCTGTAACTTGTAAATGACCAATGGTTTCTTCTGGTAATAGGGAATTATCAGTATTAACAATTCTAATTGATATCCCCGGAATGGGTAATCCTAAATCCGTAAAGGTTGCACCATTGGGATGTTCAGGATGAACTCGTTTTAAGGAAGAATTTAAGGAGGATTTATCAACCGTATGAAAGAGTAATGGCTGTTGCTCTGTAGGCGGATAATAGGTAATTCCTGACCCCATTTCTGCCATCCCAAAAGCAGGACGCATCGCCGTTTTTTTCAGATTATATTGAAGATGAAGGGTGTTAATAAATTCTCCAACTGCTTGACCAGAAACGGCTTCACCCGCCGCTAAAAAGAATTTGACACAATCTAAATTCCAATTTTGATCGGGTTCTTTTTTTAAAGCTTCATTGATCAAATTATAAGCAAAATTAGGAGCCCAACTATGGGTAATTCGATATTGATCAATTAAATCTAACCAATTCAAAGGACGACCTAATATATATTCAGTTTGAACATAAACCATTTGGCATCCTAACTCGACACAGCGAATATTCCAGTCTGAAATACTTCCAATATGATCAAAAGGAAGCCAATTAAGAATAATATCGTCGTTTTGATGTTCACAAATGATGTTTGTTCCTCGCGCACGAGAGATGACATTTTTATGGGTTAATGAGATACATTTCGGTATTCCTGTACTGCCTGATGTTAGATTAAAGAACGCAATATCACCCGGTTCACCAATAGGAGGCTGATGGGGAGAATGAGTTTTTAATTCTTCCATAAAACTCAAGCTTAAGGGTTGATTAGGCAACCATTGTTCTAAATATTTTATCTCTTGCTGACGGGATTGATTGGTGATAATAATAGGTTCATCTAACAACTGCCAAACTTGACATATTTTATGAATTTCATTATTAAAATCTTTATAGCTGGGTGGCACTGAAATAATAACAGGAATAAATCCTCCTAAAAGACACCCCCAAAATGCGGAAATGATATCATAGTTTTCCGATAGCTGAAGAATTACTTTATCTTGAGCTTGTAAACCCTGCTTTTGTAATCCGGCTTGTATTTGTTGAGCGTCTTCCCATAATTGTTGATAAGATTGAAAAACTTCTGAACCATTAGATTGAATATAAATAATCCCTTTATTTGAATGATTTTCAGCAGCTTTTTGGAGGATTTCTGCCAAGGTTTTAGGCTGAAGTTCAGACTCTTCTAAAAGCTGTCCGTGACTGATTCCAGATTGAGTGTTAGAAGTGTGAATCCCCAGATGAATCGGGGTTTGAGATTCTTGATTATCATTTTTTTTCTCTGGTTTTAAGGGCAATAAGTCCGATAGATGTAGGGGTAAAATTTTGATTTTTTTGGAAGTCATGACAGTGGCAACTTGATCAATATCTGACAAAGAGCCTAGTTTTTCTTCTGTTTCCTGAACTTGATGATCATCGATAATTTCAATATTCTTTAATGCAGTTTCATCGACATCACCGGTATCGGTTAAGGGTAAACTGGAAATCTGCACATAGATATTAGGTAGAAGATTGTCCGGTAACTGAGACTGTAAATCGGAGGACAATTGTTCAGAGTTCCAAGCTCCAGAGGAAACGATATAGGCGACTAATTCCCCCTCCCGTACCATAAAATAGCAATCTTCAATTAAGGGATTTGATAAAAAGACTTCTGCTAATTTCTGACAATTTAATTGTGGATTTTTCTGTTCTGTCCTCATACCTAAAATCCTCGTTTTTGTGTACATCTTGCCAATTCAATTCAATTCTGAATTTCATCACTGTCTGAGCTATCACATAATAGCTCATTCGGGGTACGATAGTCAAGAGATTTTCGAGGACGATTGTTAACCAAGTTTACGGCTCTTTCTATTTCCTCTGGCTTAAGGATTTTAAAATTCCTTTTCTTGGGAAAGAATTTTCTTAACAGTCCATTAGTATGCTCGTTTAATCCCCTCTCCCAAGAAATTTTGTAGATGGTTTCTTGACATCCTGACCGCCCTAAAACGGACGGCGATTCCCAAAACTCACAATTTGGGTTTCTGCTTCATAGATGACATGACATCCCAGCAAGACGGCTATTTGCCGTTGAGATAAATTTCCCTCTTGACTAAGTTGGTAGAGCAAGTTCCTTGGTTCTATGTTAGGATGTTGAGGGCCTCATTTTTGGGTCTGATTTGTTGTTGTTAAAGATCAGAATATACCTGATGAGCCTTTCTCTGTCAACTCTTAAGGTTGATGTGTTTCATTTTTGAATTGGCGAAATAAAAAATGACAGAACAAGCTTGGTGGGTACAAAAATGGCTAGAACTACTCGATTCCTATCGCTTTAAAAAACGCTTGGAACGAGCTAGACTTTACGCCAGAGAAGGCAATGTTTTAAGTATTGACTTTGAAGACTCGCAAGTTATTGCTAGAGTACAAGGCAGTGAACCAGAGCCTTATATAGTGGACTTATCCCTAGCGGCTTTTAGTGATGAAGAATGGGATTATATTATTAAGCTTCTCTCCAAAAAGGCCATTTATTCCGCTCAATTGCTCACGGGACAAATGCCCGATAATATTGAGCGTGTTTTTATCGATAGTGGGGTGAATTTATTTCCCTTTTCCCTAGCTGATATTCGCTCTCGTTGTACCTGTCCCGATCAAGCCAACCCCTGCAAACATATAGGAGCAGTATACTATCAATTGGGTGATCGTTTTAGCGTCGATCCCTTCCTGCTTTTGCAACTGCGCGGCCGAAGCAAAAGCCAAATTCTGGAAGCTTTACGAGAAAAACGCTCCTATTCCTCTGATAATCAACCTTTAGCAGTCAGTGAACCCCCCACAGTAGTTGAAAAAACTGCCCCCGACAGCACTATCGATCGCTTTTGGCAGTACGATGAGGAGCTAGATCCCTCCCTAGTTGTGATTACGCCGGGGAATGAAAATCAAACCATTCTCGACATTTTAGGCAATTTTCCCCTCGCTGCCCCCGAATCAGATGCCATAGAACAATTTTTAAAACCAATTTACCGGCAAATTCCCCAAGAAGCGATGGCGATTGCTTTACAGTAGGGAATTTGGGGTATATGAGCAGCTCGTTCAAAGTGGTGCAAAAGACAAAAAAGCCAGCCAGATTTGTCCTCGCATCAGAGCGAGGAATTAACCAGGGAGAAAATCGCCCCACCACTAACCGCTAAACCGTCTTACTTTTGCCAGTTTTACTGCCTGGGGAAGTAGTTTTTTTAGTGGTGCTAGAAGTAGTTTTCTTAGTAGTGGTTTTCTTGGCAGTGGTTGTCTTGGCCGCTAGGGCGACTAAAGCTTGTTCTAGAGTCAGGGTTTCGGCGGTTTCTCCTTCGGGAATCTTGGCGTTGGTCTTACCGTGTTTGATATAAACTCCGTAGGGACCTTCGTACAATCCCACGGATTCCCCATCGTCGGGATGTTTACCCAATTCTTTTAAGGGTGGTTTGGTGGAACCGCGGGCGCTGCGAGTTTTTTTCGGTTCGGCTAATAGGGCCAAAGCTCGATCGAGGGTTATGGTTAAGACATCATCGCCGGCTTTCAGGGAACGATATTCTTTTTCCTTACCCTGTTCCTGAACTATATAGGGGCCAAAACGACCTAAACTGGCTTTAATTTTGCCTCCGGTGAGGGGATGGGTTCCCAGTAGTCGCGGCAGTGCCAATAAACCGACTGCTTGTGGGAGGGTGACATCCTCTGGTTTGACTCCTTTGGGTAGGGAGGCGCGTTTCGGTTTGGGGTTGTCATCGCTGACATCTCCTAACTGGACGTAGGGGCCGTAACTACCCACGAGCAGATAAATTGGCTCTCCGCTGTCGGGATGAAGACCTAATTTATCGGGACCCTCGGTTTTTTGTCGCAGCAGGGTTTCTACCTGTTCGGGGTTGAGGTCAGCGGGGGTTAAATCGGCGGGGATGGAAGCGGTGAGGATTTGATCGCCTCGGGAGACTTCCAGATAGGGACCGTATTTGCCGATCTTGATAGTTGCCTGTAAATCCTCTAAAATCACTGATTTGGCGGTGCTAGAGTTAATTTGACTCTCGCGCTCTTTTACTTGGCTTTCTAGCCCCTTTTCGCCGCGATAGAAGCGATCGAGATAGGGCAACCATTGGGCGGAACCAGTGGCGATATCGTCGAGGGTTTCCTCCATTTTCGAGGTAAATTTGGGATCTACCAGGTCGGGGAAATGATTTTCTAACAAACTAACCACGGCAAAAGCGGTGAAGGTGGGAATCAAGGTTTTATTCCGCATTTGGGCATAACCGCGATCGATAATTGTGCCGAGAATGGTGGCGTAGGTGCTGGGTCGCCCGATTCCTTCACTTTCGAGGGTTTTTACGAGGGAGGCTTCGCTATAACGGGCGGGGGGTTGGGTATCGTGGCTAATGGCTTCTAGTTGGCGACAATTGGGGGTATCACCGACGCTGAGGGCGGGTAAGATTATTTCTTGGTCGTCGATGGCGGCTTCGGGATCGTCGGAACCTTCCACATAGGCGCGGAAAAAGCCGGGGAAGTCGATTCTTTTGCCAGAGGAGCGAAATCCGGCATTTTCTACCTGAATATTGACGGCGATCTGGGTAATGCGGGCATCGGCCATCTGTGAGGCGACGGTACGTTTCCAGATTAGGTCGTAGAGGGCGAATTCTAGTCCGCTCAGGCCGGTTTCCCGGGGCAGGCGAAAGCTACTACCGGCGGGCCGGATGGCTTCGTGGGCTTCCTGTGCGCCTTTGCTTTTGGTGGTGTACTGCCGGGGTTGGGGACTGAGGTAATTTTTTCCGTACATTTGTTCTACACAATTGCGGGCGGCGGTGATGGCCTGATCGGAAAGATGGACGGAATCGGTCCGCATATAGGTGATGTAGCCCTGTTCGTAGAGATTTTGGGCGATTCGCATGGTGTCGCGGGCGGATATGCCCAGTTTCCGGTTAGCCTCTTGCTGTAGGGTGGAGGTGGTGAAGGGGGGGGAAGGTTTGCGAGTGGTGGGTTTTTCTTCGGTGTGGCTAACGCGCCAGATTTTGTCTTCGATGCGTTCTTTTAAGGCGGCGGCGGTGGCTTGATCCAAAAGTGTCACCTGGCGACCGGGGAGCAGTCTGCCGGTGTCGGCATCGAAATCGCTCCCATTTGCCACTTTTTGACCGTTTAAGGTGACTAATTTCGACTCGAATTGATTTTTGTCTTTTTCGAGGGTGGCTTTCAGGTCCCAATAATTGGCGGTTTTAAAGGCTCGTCGTTCTCGTTCGCGCTGCACGAGCAGACGTACCGCGACGGATTGCACGCGGCCGGCGGATAACCCTTTGGAGATTTTTTTCCAGAGCAGGGGGGAGAGGGTATAACCGTAGAGGCGATCGAGTATGCGGCGGGTTTCTTGGGCGTGAACTAAATTTTCGTCGATGGAGCGACAATTTTTGAGGGCGGCTTGGATTGCCTCTTTGGTGATCTCGTGAAATACCATCCTTTTGGTGGGTATTTTCGGGTTGAGTACCTGCAAGAGATGCCAACTGATGCTTTCGCCTTCCCGATCTTCGTCGGTGGCGAGGATCAGTTCGCTGGCCCCTTTGAGGGCTTCTTTTAATTCTTTGACGACTTTACTTTTGGTTTTGGGGACGACGTAGAGGGGGTCGAAATCGTTCTCCACATCCACGCCTAAGTTGGCCCAGGATTTGTCTTTGTGGGCGGGGGGAATTTCTTCGGCAGAGGCGGGCAGATCGCGGATGTGGCCCATGGAGGCTTGAACTCGATAGCCGCTAGGCAGATAATTACTGATCGTCCGAGCTTTGGTGGGGGATTCGACAATAACCAGGGTTGACATAGGAATTGATCACGAGGGCATGGCCACAGCGACTGTTTTAGTTAGACTGACCATCGTTGTTTGATGATGGGCAAAAGTTACTATTTATCTTGACTGGCTTGATTCGGGTCAAAAGCCACTTACTACGATAATAGAGATTAAAGCTGGTCTTTTGTCACTAACTTCTTAACAAAACTTAATATTTTTCTGAAGCAGGGAGATGGGAGCAGGGAGCAGGGAGAAGGGAGAAAAAAGCTGACACTGATGACTGATAACTGATAACTGATGACTGATGACTGACTCCTAACCCAATGTTCGCCAAAGATAAGCAAAAATTATTTATTGACTCCAAAAACTTGAGAATATTTAAATTAACATTCCGCAATATTTACAAATTCTTAAGAATTAATTGAGAAAGATTTTTATTTAACAACGATGTTACGATGGTTACAGCGATTTTACTGAATTTCATAATGGGTTATTCTGTGCTTTTTTGGGTAGCAATGGTTGAAACCCTTGCCACACCTAGAAGGTTATCCTAATTAGGACGGGTAAATTAGTCAATTTCACCCACAACGATGATCTTTTTTTTGTGTAGTTTTATTGCAAAAAAAAAGTTTTTTTGACAAAAAGCACAAAGTATGATATGAACCCAACGTATTTCTGGCTGCCAGTAGTTATTGCAGAGTAGGATGGGGAGAAGGGAGAAAAAATAAAAATAATCCTCCTGACTGGAAAGAGGGTGTAGGGTGTGGGGTGTGGGGTGTAGGGAAGGAAACCTCTTTCATCTGTGGTGGTGAAAATTTTTTCATCAGGACTGACGCCTGACGACCAACGCCTGACGACCGACTCCTAACCCCACCAACCAACTTTTTGCCGCAAACCCTAGTTATGTCTGATTTACGTCAATATGCTCCGGCAACAGAACGCAATCGTCAGCCGATTTTAGAAGTTCTCAGCCAATTTTTACCGAAGACTGGGAATATCCTAGAAATATCTAGCGGCACGGGTGAACACGCTGTTTTTTTTGCTCCTCGTCTTGCTCCTTGTCGTTGGATTCCCTCGGATTGTAACCCTCTGGCTCTAGATAGTATTCGCAGTTGGTGTGATTATTATCCTAGTTCTAATCTCGATCGCCCCCTATTTATCGATGTTCATCAGTCAGTTTGGGCGGTAGAGACGGAAAATATCGTTATTAATGCCATTGTTAATATTAACATGATTCATATCGCCCCTTGGTCCGCTTGTTTAGCGTTAATGGCAGGAGCGAGTCGCATTCTCGGTTCGGGGGGAATTCTCTATCTTTATGGTCCCTATAAACGGCAGGGAAAACATACTTCTCCTAGTAACGAAAGCTTTGATTTTTCTCTCCGTTCTCAAAACTCTACTTGGGGAGTTAGGAATTTAGAAGATGTGGTGCAAGCAGCGAGCGATCGAGGTTTACAATTGTTAGAAGTAATTCCTATGCCAGCTAATAATCTCTCGGTTTTATTTGCCTTAACATAGCAATTATCAGTGAACAGTAATCGGTAATCAGCTTCTAAAGGCAAAAGGCAAAAGGCAAAAGGCAAAAAAAAGAATCTGGCAATTCTCCTACCTAAAAAGAAGGTTATAAACTAAGTACATCAAAGCTTTTAGCTTAACCAATTAAGTAGGGAGGCACAATTATTTGTAGGATGGGTTAGCGGTAGCGTAACATAATCGGGCGTTGGGTTTCATGCTTCAACCCAACCTACGTTCTGATCACTGAAAAAAGCTCCCCACTTCCCACTGATAACTGATAACTGATAACTGATAACTTATTTCCAACCAGCGCGATTCATTACCTGTACCGCTTTGGCTAAATTAGGACCATAATTAGCCACGCTAACTGTATCTTCTTTCCCGCGTCCGAGTTTTGCTAGGAAAGGGTCTAAAGCAACCCCTGGAACGACGGGATATTCTCGATTACCCTTAGCAAAAAAGTTCTGTGCTTCATTGCTAGAAAGATATTCTAAAAATTTAATGGCCGATTCTCGATTGGGGGCAGTTTTAATTAAACCACCACCGCTAATATTAACGTGAGTGCCGCGGCCTGCTTGGTCGGGGAAAATTACGCCTACTTGGTCATAAATTGCCCGTTTAGCTGGGTCTTTTTCTTCGGCATACCCCGCTAAGTAATAGGTGTTAGCTAGGGCTAAATCGGCAATTCCTGCGGCTACAGCTTCGATTTGTGCCTTATCATTACCCTGGGGTGGACGGGCAAAATTAGCCACTAATCCCCGACACCATTTTTCTGCGGCTGCTTCTCCTTGGATGTCGATTAACCAAGCGGTAAAAGATTGACTATAGATGTTACTGGATGACCGGGTGACGACTTTTCCTTTCCATTTGGGATTGGTTAAATCTGCATAGGAATCGATTTCTCTGGGGTTAACTCTGTCTTTGTTGTACATAATTACCCGCAAGCGTTTACTAAACCCGAACCAGTGACCTTTGGGGTGACGCAAATTAGCAGGAATTCTTTGGGTAAGAATGCGGGAATTGACGGGGGCAAAAATTCCCTGTTGGTCGGCGCGCCATAGTCTCCCCGCATCTACCGTCAGGAGTATATCGGCAGGACTATTGCTGCCTTCGCTTTTAATCCGTTCGATTAATGGGTCCGCTTCCCCTTCCACGAGGTTAATTTTTATTCCCGTTTGTCGGGTGAAGTTGTCATACAATCGTCGGTCGGTGTTGTAGTGACGGGAGGAATAGAGGTTTAATTGTTTAGTTTGGGCGGAAACTTCGTTTATTTTCCCTAATTGACCCACTGCTACCGCTAAGGTGGCTGTTCCCGCGCTTAGAAAGACTCTACGAGTTATTTTATCGTTCATTGCTCGATTCGTGGCAAAGTTGTCTTTTCCTATTGTACATCTATTGAGAATAATTCTTATCTGCGGGAGAAATTATTTGTCGGACTAGGGCGGTAAATGGCGAAAAATCAGGCGAAAATCAGGTTTTTTTGTTTTGATGGGGCTAATAAATCCTCGAATCTATCGCTAGTTAAATTCAATAAGCCCAAAATGTTACCCTAAGCTCGATCGAGGGTATTGCTTGTTGACATCCTCACCGCCGTAAACGGACGGCGATTCCCAAACCTCACGATTTAGGTTTCTGCTTCTTTCCCTTGCGGGAGCATCTCACTTACGCGATAAGTAATTATACTTAGCCTAAAAGCCACTCTTAATCGTGTCTTGGAACGAAATCGAGGCTTTTAAAGACTGCGTACATGGAGAATTAAAACAAGAA